>SZPD01000149.1 GCA_030263515.1 Anaerolineae bacterium CFX9
GATAACCCGCCCTCGGTGTAGCCTGTCTCGGCAAGAAAGCGCTGTTTCGCCAGTTCGCCGAGGATGTAGAACAGCGCAAAGACGATCCCGTAAGGCGAAGCGCCATGCAGCCGCAGCAGCG
Source organism: Anaerolineae bacterium CFX9 (assembly GCA_030263515.1). GTDB lineage: Bacteria > Chloroflexota > Anaerolineae > Aggregatilineales > Phototrophicaceae > Flexifilum. The sequence goes on from SZPD01000149.1 coordinate 122, forward strand.
CGATCAGCATGCCTGCATGACCGATCCACAGCGCGATCGCAAACAGAATCGAGATGATCTCACGTTGAATAAAGCGGAACGTCACCATGCCGGTGATGCCGAGCAGCCCACCCGCCAGCATCAGGATCGCAAGCAGCTCAGGATTGCCGCCGACGACAAGTTCAGCCTCGGCTGGCGAAGTCAGGAACGCCGCCACACCGGCCCCTGCGGTGACGAGTTTGAGCGCCGTCTCGATCCAGCCCCACAATCCCCAGTTTGCGACGTGCCACCCTCTGGATGCAGTGTTCGGTGCTGTTCGCATCAGTTCTCCTCGTTCAGCTCAGTCTCTTGTTCCAGTTTTTTCGCTTCATCCCAGAGCGCATCCATTTCTGCCAGCGACATCGAGTCGAGCGTCCTGCCCTGTGCGGCAGCCGCCTGCTCCACATAGGTAAAGCGGCGGTAGAACTTGCGATTGGTCTGGCGCAGCGCATGCTCCGGATCCACGCCGAGCCAGCGCGCCCAGTTGACGACCACGAACAGCAGATCGCCCAGCTCTTCAGCGCGATCGGCATCCGTGCCAGCGTGCAGCAGCTCGTCAAATTCCTCGCGGACTTTGGCGATGACATCGTCGATGTGATCCCAGTCAAAACCGGGTTTCGCCGCCTTTGCCGTGTACTGATACGCCTGAAGCAGCGCGGGCATTCCCTTCGGCACGCCATCGAGCAGCGAAGCGCGCTGCTGCCCTTTCTCCGCCTGCTCCTGTTTTTTGAGCGCTTCCCAGTTGGTCACGACCTGATCGGCTCCGTCAACCTGCGTCTGCCCCCACACATGGGGATGACGGCGGATCAGCTTGCGTGAGATGTGGCTGAGCACATCGCCCATCCGGAATTCCCCGTCATCGATGGCGATCTGCGTGTGAAGGACGACTTGCAGCAGCAGATCGCCCAGTTCTTCCCTGAGCGCGCTGGCATCCTCACTCTCGATCGCTTCAAGCACCTCGTAGGCTTCCTCGATCAGGTATGGGCGCAGCGACAGATGCGTCTGCTTGCGATCCCATGGGCAGCCCTCCGGCGCTCGCAGATGGGCGATCACTTCCTGGAACTGTTCAAAGCTGGACATCCCGCCCAGCGCGGGCAGGTAGAGCGCGGTCAGATGAGCGATCTGTGCGCTGTGATCGATGGCGTGCAGCGGCAGTCGCTCGGTGACTGCCTGCGCCGTGCCCGCGCCGTGCAGCAGGACGACCGGAAAATCGTCTGGATACTGATTCATCAGCGTCAGCTTGAGGTCGCTGGCGACATGGCGGCTGTAAACCTGCCCGATCAGCGCCGGATAATCGGGATTGATGGGCGGATGGTGCATCGCGGCAAGATCAAGCGCATCCAGCACCTGCAAGCCGTTCATGCCGTCAACGCCAAGCTGCCCCAGAATAGGTTCGATGAAGCTGATGCCGCTGATCACCTCTACTGCAATTCCCAGGCTGCGCGCCTGCTCCAGCAGTTGGACGACGGCCGCCTCGCCCATCAGAGGATCGCCGGGCACGGCGTAGACCACATCACCCTGCCCGGCGGCGTTCAGCACGCGCTGGACGATCGCCGAATACACATCCCTGAAGTCGGCATGTTTTTCATACAGATCGTCACACGTCACAAACCGCTCATGACCGGGCAGTTCCGGCACACAGGGATGGGCAGCCGTTCGCAGGATGACGGTGGGCGCGCTTTCCAGCGCCGCCCACGCCCGCCGCGTGAGATCGTCCGCGCTGCCAGGTCCCAACCCAACGATTTTCAGCGTCATAATGCCGCTCCGGAATGATAAGGCACACCGAGCGTCTCGGCGGCATGTCTGTAGAACTGAATGTAGGGAGCCGCGTCGGCGATGGGATGAGCCGCCATTTCGAGCAGCAGACCGCCATCATCAAATTCGACCGAACGCCATGCAGGCAGATAACGCAGTTTTTCACGTCCAAGCGCGCTGACCAGCGCCGGACCGAAAAGGTTGAAATCCCAGAGGGCGCGCACCTCTCCATCCGGCGCGAGCGGCGCATGATGATCATATGAGAACAAGCCGTAGCCGTAGACGGGCGCAAGCTGACGGTAGATCAGCTCGATCAGCCCTGCCAGAACGCGCACATTCGGAGCCTGTTCGCGGCGGCGGATCAGCGCTGTGCCGGCCGTCAGCATCAGGCGGCGCGGCTGCCTGCCATCATACCCAAAGCTGAATTTCAGATCGTCGATATTCAGGAATTCCATCCAGTTGCCCCCGCCCATGCGAGGGGCAGCGCGCAGCGCGTTCTGCCATGCCCGCGCGATGTATTCCGGCTCATTGGGCACGAACTGGTCGCCGGGCACATCATCACACACGATGGCTTTCTTGAGGAAGCGCCAGCCGTCATCCGCCAGCGTCTGCATCAGCGCCACGATTCGGCTGTGATCCAGCAGCCGATCATCATCGAAATCGAACATCACAAAGACGGTACTCATCCGGTCAAAAAAACCTGTCAGCCTAATCCCAGTAGAGCAAAAAAACATTCATCCCTGTCTGATCTTCAACGCCATACGGATATTCCGGCGCAGCCAGCAGCGTGATCTCATCCGGCGCGCGCGCGTCATCGAAAGCGTTCAGCACGTCTTCAGCAGCCGCAGTCGCGATGACATAGAGATGATCGGAATACAGCCACCAGTCATGTACATCGGGTTCCACGCTGGCAATGCCGACCAGCACCTCCTCAATTCCTGCGGTGCTGCGCAGCGCGGTGAGCCAGTCTGCCGTCGCTTCTGCGGGGTGATCGATCAGATTGGAGGCAAAAGCGGTTGAATACAACGATGGGGACAGTCCATCAAAGAAGCGCTCGATGGGCAGCGCAAAGCCTCGATCGCCATATTGGAGGTAGTAACTCTCCTCGCGAGCCATTTCCAGACCGAGCGCGCGCAAACTGTCCAGCAGCGCATCCCGCTTCGCAGTATCAACCAACATGGTCATCACCCCTTGCTAAAGCAAACAAAGGCAAGCCAGTTTTGTCTGGACTTGCCTTGTGTATAACAGGGTTAGACCGGTTTTGCCAATCTGGGCCGGTTTAGCGCTTGGTGTAGGTCGGGGCCTTGCGGGCGCGCTTGAGACCGGGCTTCTTGCGCTCCTTCACACGCGGATCGCGGGTGAGCAGCTCATGATCGCGCATCGTCTGGCGCAGATCCGGGTCAAGCGCCATCAGCGCGCGCGCCAGTCCCAGCCGGATAGCATCGCGCTGACCGCTGATGCCGCCGCCGTTGACATGAACGCTGATATCGACGCTGCGTTCCTGACCGACAACCGTCAGCGGCTGGAGCATGATCTCCAGATCGCCGAAACGCGGCTGATACTCCGACGCATCCTTGTCGTTGATGATGAACTTGCCAGAGCCGCCCGGATAAATCCGAACCCGCGCCGACGCCGATTTACGCCGTCCCACGCCTTCGTAATATTGAGTCGCCATAGGCTTCGTCTATTCTCCTACAGTTCCAGTTTTTCCGGTCGCTGCGCCGCGTGAGGGTGTTCTGCCCCCGCGTAAACCTTCAGCTTCTTGAGCTGAGCGCGCCCCAGCGCATTCTTCGGCAGCATGCCCTTGACGGCATCATAGATCGGGCGATCCGGGTGCTTTTCAAGCTGCTGACGCAGCGTGATCGAGCGCAGACCACCCTGATACTTGGAGTGGCGATAGTAGACCTTGTCATCCAGCCGGTTTCCTGTCACCGCGATCTTGTCAGCATTGATCACAATGACGTAATCGCCCACGTCGATGTTGGGGGTCCACATAGTCTTGTGTTTGCCACGCAGGATCATTGCAATTTTCGAGGCGAGACGCCCGAGAATCTGACCCTCCGCGTCCACAATCCACCACTTCTGTTCGATATCCTGTGGTTTCGGTGTGTACGTCTTTACGATTGCCATTATCTTTCCATCCCTCCAGCGGGCGTCTCTCCCGCCTAAAAAGCTTCCGCATCCCGATCGTCGGGGTAAATCACGCGCGTCAGCACCAAGCCCTGCGGCGGCGCGATCGTCCAGCGCGGCGTCAGCCGTGCCAGGCGAAAATCCGCCTCAAACTGGCTCACTGTCCTGCGGCCGCGCCCAACATCGACCAGCATCCCGACGATCCGCCGCACCATCCGGTACAGAAAGGCGTTGGCGGCTATTTCATACTGCCAGAGATGCCCCGCCTCGTCAGCGTGCCACGTCCATGCCGAGCGGAAAATCGTGCGCACCGTGTCATCGCCCTTCGGCGGTGTTCCGAATGTCGCGCAGTCGTGCGTGCCGATCAGCAGCGCGGCGGCGGCGTTCATCGCCTCGCCATCCAGCGCATCCCTCACCTGCCACGCACGCCCTCGCCACAGCGGATGACGCACTTCTGCCTGCAGGACGGTGTAGTTGTAAACGCGCGCGCGGGCTGAATATCGGGGATGAAAATCATCGTCCTTGTTCAGCCGTCGCAGTTCGCTCAGGGCGATGTCTTCCGGCAGAGTGACGTTGAGCGCGCGCAGCAGCGCATCGTCCTCGTGTGTCCACTCCACCGCAAAGGTGATCACCTGCCCTGTTGCATGAACCCCGGTATCCGTGCGCCCTGCGCCGATGACCACGGCATTCTGCCCGGTGACTTCAGTGACAGCCTGCTCAACAGCCGCCTGGATGGACGGTCTGCCGGGGGCCTGCCGCTGAAATCCCTGATACGCCGTGCCGTCATAGCGCAGCGTGGCGCGGAAACGCGGCATGATGTTGACGCTGCCTTAGGAAGCAGAACTCCCGGCGTCAGCGTCCCGATCCACAAATTCCAGCAGGACCATCTCGGCAGCATCGCCCTTGCGCGGACCGAGCTTCAGGATGCGGGTGTAACCACCCGGACGCTCCTTGTAGCGCGGCGCAATGGTATCGAACAGCTTGCCGACCAGTTCCCGGTCATTGTTCAGACGACTGGCGACGATGCGGCGCGCGTGTACGCCGCGCTCCGGCTTGTCTTCCGCCATTACCAGACCCTGCTTCGCCTTCGTGACCAGCTTTTCCACATGGTCACGGACAAATTCCGCCTTGGCACGGGTCGTCTGAATGCGCTCATGCCTGATAAGCGCCGAGGTCAGCGCAAGGCGCAGCGCCTTACGATGATCGGTGTCACGATTGAGTAGTTTACCCTTCACGCGGTGACGCATGATTCGTCCTCACCTTCTAGCGTTCTATTCGCTGGTTCCGGTGGAGATTTGAGCATCCTCGCGGAGGTAGCTCTTCTCCTTCAGTTTCTGCACGAGTTCGTCGAGAGATTTCTCGCCGAAATTACGGATCGCGAGCATGGCATCCGGACCCCGATCGAGCATATCCAGCACATCACCGATGGTCGTGATCCCTGTGCGCTTCAGCGAATTGAACACACGCACGCTGAGATCAAGCTCTTCGATCAGCTTGTCGTAAAGCGGCGCCCGGTGACCCGTCTGCTCATCCTCATCCGGCGTTTCATAGCCATCGCTGACCGGGAACTGGTTGCCGCCGATCACGGTCAGGTGCTTCATGAGGATCTGCGCTGCCTGTGCCAGCGCATCTTCAGGGCGAACCGTGCCGTCCGTCCAGATTTCGAGGATCAGCTTGTCACAATTGGTGCGGTGTGCCACGCGCGCCGGTTCGACATCGAAATTGACACGGCGGATCGGGCTGAAGATCGCGTCTACCGGCAGCTCGCCGATCGGCAGGCGACCGCGTTCCTCAGCCGGGCTGTAACCGCGCCCAGCCTGAACCTCAAACTCCATCTCGATATTGGCATCCGGCGAGTCTGCCGTGAACAGATAGAGATCGGTGTTGATGATCTCCACTTCTGGCGGGCAGATGATGTCCGCCGCGGTGACCGTACCTTCGCCGCGATGCTCCAGGCGCAGACGAGCCTGCTCTGTGCCCTCCTCCATGTGCAGGCGAAGCTGCTTGACCTGAAGGATAAGCTGCGTCATGTCTTCGCGCACATTCGGGATAGCCGAGAACTCATGATGCACGTCAGACACGCGAATGCTCGTCACCGCCGCGCCGGGAAGTGACGACAGAAGCACACGGCGCAGCGCCGTGCCCAACGTCACGCCATAGCCATTCTCCAGCGGGGAAATGATGAAGCGCCCGTAGTTGCGGGTCGTGGCGTCGCTTTCAACCTTATGCGGAAGCACCATGTTATTCGTGACCAAAGCCGCGTTCTCCTTTTTGTTCCATTACTGAACGATCCACAAAAGTCGATAACGCTGGCGGTCTATACGCGGCGCTTCTTGGGCGGGCGTACACCATTGTGCGGAACAGGCGTCTGGTCGGTGATCGAGCGTACCTTCAAACCGCTGGCCTGGATGGCGCGGATCGCGGCTTCGCGTCCCGGTCCCGGCCCTTTGACGAAGACATCGACCTCGGTCATCCCGTGTACCTGGGCAGCTTCGGACGCGCTCTGCGCGGCGACACGAGCAGCATAGGGTGTGCTCTTGCGGCTGCCCTTGAAGCCAGAGGTCCCCGCGCTTGCCCACGACACCACATTGCCCGACTGATCACTCAGCGAGACAATCGTATTATTGAACGTGGCGAAGATATGAGCCTGCCCGTAGGGGATATTCTTGACGACTTTTTTGGTTCCACGACGAGCGGAACCCGTCGTCTTCTTGGGGGTGCGTGGCATATACCATTTTCTCCGTGAATACTTGTGAGAACACACCCCTGACGGGAGAGGTTCTCGACAATGAGTTGATCACGCTGGACAAAACGCCAGCCGAACACACAAAAACAAACCCATGAGGACAGATAGGGATTCCCATCTGTCCTCACAGCCGATATCGCAGCAGAAGTTATTTCTTCGTTGCGCCGCGCTTGCGCCCACGCCCCGGAACGGTCTTCTTCGGGCCTTTCCGTGTGCGCGCATTGGTGCGCGTGCGCTGCCCGCGCACTGGCAGGTTACGGCGATGCCGCAGCCCACGATAAGCGCCAATCTCTGAAAGCCGCTTGATGTTAAGCTGCACCTCACGGCGCAGGTCGCCTTCCAGAGTCAGTCCGCTCATCGATTCACGCAGTGCCTGAAGCTGAGCCTCAGTCAGGTCCTTGACGCGGATGTCACGGTCGATGCCAGCCTGTTCGAGCAGACGATTGCTCGTCACACGGCCGATGCCGTAAATATACGTCAGGGCGACCTCAACCCGCTTGTCACGAGGCAGATCAACGCCTTCAATACGAGTCATGAACGACTACTCTCCCTTTTGATCTCTAACCCTGACGCTGCTTGTGCTTCGGGTTGATGCAGATCACCATCACGTGCCCGTTGCGCTTGATGATGCGGCACTTGGGGCAACGCTTCTTGACACTTGCTGTCACGCGCATACCGGTTTACCTAACTGACTCGGCAGACTAACAGACCGACCATTATATGAAACTTTCCCGTAAAGTCTACGGTGAATTTTCCTCAGCCCCTAGAGCATCGTCAGGATAATCGGTTCGCCTTCGGTCACACAGATCGTATGCTCGAAGTGAGCGCAGAGCGATTTATCCTTACTAACAACCGTCCAGTGATCATCCAGCTCGACGGTATCCGGGCGTCCGGCGATCACCATAGGCTCAATGGCGAAGGTCATGCCCGGCTGAAGCGGAACGCTCACCCACCCCATTCTGCTGGCGTGACGGGGCCACCAGTTCGGCACTTCCGGCGGTTCATGCATCGTGTGCCCGACGCCATGCCCGGTATAGTCGCGCGCCAGGCTGTATCCATGCCGTTCGACGAAATGCTGAATCGACTGCGAGATATGATGCGTGTAATTCGGCAGGACGGCCGTCCGGATGCCCACAGACAGCGCCTGCTCAGTGACATCAAGCAGCCGCTGCACTGCCCGGCTTGCTTCTCCCACAACCACCGTGAATGCCGAGTCGCCCACGAACCCCTGATACGTCACGCCGCAGTCCAGGCTGACGACATCGCCCTCTTTAAGAATACGCTTCAGGCTGGGAATGCCGTGCACCAGTTCATGGTTGATGGAGGCGGTGATCGACGCCGGGAAGTTCGGTGAATTCGCCTTAGGATAGCCCTTGAACACGGGCACTGCGCCATGATCACGGATGACGGCTTCGGCAATCGCGTCCAGTTCGCCTGTGCTGATGCCAGGGCGGATCGCTTCACGCATCGCCTGAAGCGCCCGCGCGACGATGCGCCCCGCCTCTCGCATGACGGCGATCTCATCCGGCGACTTCAGATGAATGCCGGCGCGTTCTCGTTCCTGCGCGCGCACCTGAGTTCTGCTCATCTTTAGCGGCTTGCCTTCTCAAGGATGGCGCTGATCTCTGCGCTGACTTCTGTGATGGGACGATCAGCGTCGATGCGCTGCAAAAGTCCCTTTGCGGCATAGTGATCGATCAGCGGCTGTGTCGTCTGAAGATAGGTATCGATACGTTTGATGATAGCATCAGCGCTGGCATCATCCGGGCGGCGCTGAAGCGTTTCGCCCGTACTGTTGACGACGGCGACCAGGCGCGGCGGATACGCCTTTTCCGGGTGATCCTCAAACCGATAGCTGATGCCCTCGGCGTTGTAATAGATGTTGTAGCTTTTGCCGTCGGCGGCGGACACACGCCCGAAAGCGCGCTTGAACGCCGTGAACAGATCAAGCTCCAGCAGCAGAACCGAAGCGACGCGCTGCCCCTTCGACGCCAGGTGCTGCTCCAGCCACTCTGCCTGGTTGGGCGTGCGTGGATAGCCATCAAAGATCACGCCGCCGGCAGCATCGGGCTGGGTCAGCCGCTCCGCAACCACCTGATTGGTCGTCTCGTCGTCGATCAGGCGTCCGGCGGCCATGATCTCCTGAATACGGATCGCCAGCGCATCGGTGCGGGTCTTCATGGCACGGAACAGATCGCCGGTCGAAACGTGGGGGATGCCATACGTCTCGCGGATGAAACGAGCCTGTTCGCCCTTGCCCGCCCCCTGGACACCCATCAGTACCACGTACAAACTCATTTTCAGACTCCAAAATATTCAGAGGTCAAAAAAAGTCTTCTCAACAGCCGTTATCCGCTGTAGGCATAAGTAGAGCGAGGCGGCTTGTGAACCGCCTCGCTGCTGAACCGTCTCTCTGACTGCTGCCCTTAGCGGATGAAGCGGTCGTAATTGCGCATCACGAGCTGCGCCTCAAGCTGCCGCAAGGTGTCGATAACGACGCCAACGACGATGATCAGACCCGACCCACTGAGCACCAGCGCCGCGTTGCCGCTGACGCCCGTCACATACTCGTTCGGGAACAGAATGCGGTTGAGGAAATCAACCATGCCCGGCACGACAGCGATAATGCCCAGGAAAAGCGCCCCCACGAACGTCACACGGCGTGTCACGCGCGAGATATACTGCTGCGTCGTCTTGCCGGGGCGCTGACCGGGGATAAAACCGCCGTTCCTCTGGAGATTGCCTGCCAGGTCCTGATTGCCAACCATGATATCCGAATAGATGAACGTGAAGCCAACCACCAGCAGGAAGAACATCAGCCAGTAAACCAGCCCCTGCTGCTGTCCGAAGGTATTTGTGATCGACGTGCGCAGAGGTCCTTCCGGGAACAGATTGACGATCAGCGCCGGGAAGGTGATGATCGACTGCGCAAAGATCAGCGGGATCATGCCGACCGGGTTGACCTTGAGCGGAATATGCGTGCTGGCTCCGCCGTACTGCTTCTGTCCGCGTACCTTCTTGCCATAAGACACCGGTATGCGCCGAACCCCTTCCTGAATGATGATGATCACCACCACGCTGATGATAACGATGGCGATGAACAGGATCAGGTTGAAGATCGGCTGTGTCGAGCCGGTCAGCAACCGCACCAGATTGGCCGGCGCGCTGGCGACGATGCCAGAGAAGATGATGATCGAGAGGCCGTTGCCGATACCCTGCTCAGTGATCAGTTGACCGAGCCAGATCGCGAACATCGTGCCCGCCGTCATCGTGATGATGACGGTGATCGTGCGCAGAAGATCGACGCCAAAGCCTTCGATGATCGGCACACCGGCGATGCTGTTGAAGATCTGGATCTGGCTGATCGTCTGAAGAATTGCCATCGGGATCGCCAGGTAGTACGTGTAGGTCTCAATTTTCTCGCGGCCACCCGGTTCCTTGCTGATCGCTTCCAGACGCGGAATGACCGGGATCAGCACCTGCAAAATAATGGACGCCGTGATATACGGATACACACCATTTGCAATGATGCTGAAGTGCTGAAGTGCGCCGCCCGAAAGCAGGTTCAGGACACCCAGCAGACCGCCGGAGCTTCCGTCGAACAGCCGCTGGAGCGCGCTGGTGTTCACGCCGACGACCGGCACA
>SZPD01000150.1 GCA_030263515.1 Anaerolineae bacterium CFX9
GGATGGGCGCACCATAGCCGCCGAATGCATGGGGCGACCAGCGTATCCACAGCCGTCCTTCCTGCAATGCGCTGGAGAAATCGGCGGTCTGGAATACATAGTGTTCGGCGAAATTGGTACGGGGCAGCCCCGGTGTGATGATGAAGGCAGAAGCCGCCATCACGCCCAGCAGCAGGCTGATCAGAATGCCATAATCGAAACCGCGGCGGGCGCGGCGCATCCACAGCGGCAGACGTTCGTCGGGTATCAGGAGCGCGCGCGGTGCAGTCATACGTTTATTCTACTCTACGTCGTGTGGATAAGGTACAATCAGGGGCGTTTGTTGTATTGTGTCTGAGAAGTGAATGACCGATATCGTGGTGCGTGCTGCCACGCCGGACGATCTTCCACAGCTTTACGCGCTGTGGCGTGAGAAATGGTCGCTTGCGGTTCAGAAGCATAAGCCGAAAGCCAGCAGAATATCCGGTTTTGAAGACTGGCAGATGAAGGCTTCGGGGTGGTTCACCCCGTCTGACTGTCTGTATGCAGCTTCGTCAGGCGATCGGGTGATCGGTTTTGTCCACGCTTCCGTCAGCCCGACGAATAACGAGACAGTCATCGTGGATGATCTGATTCTCGATCTGCATCAGTATCACCCCGGCGCTGCGCGTCAGTTATTCAACGCGCTGCGCCAGTGGTGTGCAGTCAGGGATGTTCGACGGCTGACTATTCCCGCCGGAAGGCGCATGCCTGTGGAGATCGCGTTCTGGCGTTCCGTTGGCGCTCAGCCCGGTGGCAGCAGTGAGGAAATGGAGAATCTGTGTCTGACCCTGTAATTCGCGTTGCGCGCGCCGGCGATATTGATGCGATCGCCCGGCTTTGGGAAGCGCTGGTCAATTTTCATCATGAACTTGACCGTGAACTTCCTACCGTATCTGAAGATGGCGCTTTCCGTTATGCCAAACGCATCCTGAATCATATCGATGATCCTTCTGCGCGTGTGCTGGTCGCGGAAGTCGATCAGCAGGTTGTGGGTTATGTGCTGGGCGTGGTCGTTGACCTCGTACCAGAGATGTTTTCGTATGATGCCAGCGGTTTTCTGGCAGATGTGTTCGTCGCCGAACCCTACCGCCGTACAGGGGTGGGCACAGCCCTGGTCAAAGCCCTGGCGGACTGGTTTGCAGATAAGGGTTTGCGTTATTTTGAATGGCACGCCGCGGCGCGCAACCCGACTGCGCTGGCGTTCTGGAAGTCGCTCGGTGGGCGCGAGGTCATGGTGCGCATGCGGGCAGACATCGTGCGTGATCGGGAGCAGGGGGATAAGCCATGACGGAGCTTCTGTACCAGACAGATGCTTACCTGAGGCAGTTTGAAGCTGAGGTCATCGGCATTGACGCGGAGAAACATGGCGTTCTGCTGAGCCGGACTGCCTTCTATCCCGGCGGCGGCGGGCAGCCGCATGATCTGGGATGGCTCAACGCGGCGGGAAAACAGTGGCAGGTTGTGCGCGTTGAGCGCGGTAATCTGCACATTCTGCCTGACAGCGAGGCGCTGCCGGCTGTGGGGACAGCGGTGATCGGGGAAATTGACTGGGATCGCCGCTATAAACTGATGCGCACCCATTCTGCCATGCATGTACTGTGCGGCGTCGTCTGGCGGGACTATGGCGCAAGCGTCACCGGCGGGAACATGGAGCCGCTGAGCGGGCGGATGGATTTTGAATTTGAACGTCTGCAAAAGGAACTGGTGAGCGAGATCGAGGCGCGGATCAACGCGGAAGTCGCCGCCGCTCATGACATTGCTGTCCGCATTCTTCCCCGCGAGACGGCGTTCCAGATTCCCGATCTGATCCGCACCCGAATCAATCTGCTGCCGGAAGGTATCGCCGAAGTCCGCACGGTGGAAATCGTCGGGCTTGATTTGCAGGCAGATGGCGGTACGCATGTCGCCAATACCCGCGAAATCGGTCAGATACGCATTGCAGATTACAAGAGCAAAGGCGGTATCAACAAACGCATTTACATCGAACTGGATCCCTAGCGCTGAGGCAGGACGGAATGCTCGAACGACTGACGCTGTTTCTGGGACCTGCGCGGCTGAGAGGGATCGTCATCGTGATCGCGGTGACGGGTTTGCTCAGCCTGATGCTGAACGTGGTGGTCGATCAGTATGACTGGGTGCGTCCTGTGCAGTCGCTGCTGGCATTTGGCGCGGTCATTGGCGTCCTGGTCATCGTCATGGGGCGGATGGATCCCGTTGATCGCGCGCGCTGGGCAGCGATTGCTGCGCCGGCGATCGGGGCGCTCATTCTGGCTGCGACAGTCCTGCCGCAGTTTGCCCTGCCGCTGGCGGGCGCAGCAGTGGGGTGGGTTGTCGCCGGATTGTTCGTTTTCCGCTCCAAAGCTCCCACCGAGTATCAGCGCGCGGTGAAATTTCTGCGCAGGGGACAGTTGGATGATGCCATCCAGGTCATGAACGAGGTCATCAGAAATGACCCGAACGATCCCCGTCACTATCGTTTTCGGGCTGAACTTCTGCGGCTGAATGGGAAGATCGATCGCGCGCGCAAGGATTATGTGCGGATGACGGAACTCGATCCTGAATCGGCGATCGCGTTCAACGGTCTGGCAGAGGTTGAACTCCAGGCGGGTAAGTATGAAAGTGCGCTGGCGGCGGGCTTAAAAGCCGCAGAACTGGCCCCTGATGAATGGGTTGCGCTGTATAACCTCGGCATGATCGAGGATCGCCTTCAGCGTTCGGAAGAAGCGGCTGAGCATCTGCGCAGGGCGCTCTCGATGAAAGTGCCTGACGCGCGTCATCGCCTGCTGATTCACTTCTATCTCGCCCGTGCCCTGGCGCGGATGGGTGATCGGGAAGGGGCGGCAGAGCAGGCTGCGCAGCTTCGCCGGCTCAAAGGGGGGCTGGAGGAATGGGAGAAGATTCTCGAAAACGAGCAGGCTGAGACGCTTCGCGGCGTTCTCGGCGAGGATATCCGGCTGGCCGCCATGCTGGTGGATGGCAGGCTGACACCGGAAGCGCTGGCCGAGGCTTCAACCGGAACATGAAAATGAGCCGCCGCCGTTTGCTGTTCATCATCTCGTTCAGCACGATCCTGCTGGCGTTCATCGGAATTGTGCTGTTCATCGGCGGCATTGTGATCGAGTTCTTTTCGCGCTCGGAAAGTGTGCCGGGCGCACTCTCACTGGGCGATCTTTCGCCCGCGATTCTGCTTGCGCTGAGCGGGCTTTGCCTGTCAGCGCTGATGTTTCTGCTCTGGTTCACGGTGGTAGGTTACCTTCTGGCGCGGCAGACTCGTGCCCAGGGATCCGGCTATGGGGAGGCATACCGCCTGATCGAGGAATTTAAATTTCGTGAGGCGATCCCGCTGCTTCAGCGCTCGATCCGTGAAGGCAAGGAAACCAGCGAGGTGCTGATGCTGCTGACGAGCGCGTATGCCTACACAGGCCAGCTTGCCAAGGCACAGTCTACAGCCGATCGCGCGGTGCAGCTTTTCCCCAACGATCCGGACGCTTACATCACGCTCGCCAACGGCTTTCGCTTGCAGGCAGCCTATGATGAGGCGGCGCGTGCGCTCCAGCGTGCCGCCGAACTTGCGCCAGAACAGCCCATGATCATGGCGGAGCTGGGATTTGTTCAGCGCTTTGCCGGCGATGAAGAGGGGGCCCGCAGTTCGTTTGAAGAAGCTGCCCGGCATGCCATGCCTGCTGCCTATGCTGTGCGCGTCTTTTTCCATCTGGCAAATGCCTATCAGGCGCAGGGAGATACTGCAAGCGCTGTCAGGGCGACTGCCAAGATGATGTCTGCGCGCGATGGTCTCAGCCCCTGGAAGGCGGGCTTGCGCGCGCTGGAAGGCACGGCTTACGGGCAGGCGCTGCGCTATGAAATCAATGCCATCGAACAGGCGCTGGCAGATGCCGACGCGGGCAATCTCGGTTAAATCATGTTCTGGCTGATCCGGCGTATCATCAGGGATTTTCCGGGTTATGAACGTCCGGTTCGGCTGGCGCTCGTGGTCGGCACGGCACTGGTGATCCTTGCGTTGGGGGTGCTGCTTATCGGATCGCCGGAAATTCGCCTGCCGACGCTGATCGGCATCATCGCGCTGATTCTGGTTTTGCAGGCCGCTGTTCTCTGGGGAAACCGCGGCATGGTCACGCCCATTGTCGCGGCGCAGCGAGCTTATCTGAACGAAGATTTCAGCACGGTGCTGCAATTTCTGGAACCGCTCCGCGCTGGTGGAACTGCTGACATGCGCGCGCTGACTTTGCTCGGCAATACCTATCGTCAGCTTGGGCGGCTGGACGACAGCGAGCGCGTTTTGTTAGAGGCTTTAGACAAAGCGCCGGATCATCATTATCCATTGTATGGGTTCGGGCGTACACTTATCTCTAAGGGTGACTATCACGCAGCCGTCGAGGCGTTCAGCAAGGCGATTGAGGCGGGCGCTCCCGGCGTGATCTGGCTTGATATTGCCGAGGCGCATTACCGGCTTGCGCAGCACGATGCCGCCCTGCCAGCGCTCGAACGCGCACAGGCAGAGCTGCCAGCACAGGCGGATGCCTACCGCCATCTGATGGCGGCGTTTCTTCAGCGGCAGCTCACAGGCGAATACACGCTCTCGCCCGGAACGGCGGAAGCGGGGTTTGCCTATTGGCAGGCGGCGGCGGAACGTTTTGCGGCGTCCGTCTATGGACAGGCTGTCGCGGATGATCTGCCGGTGATGCGCTCCATGCTGGGCTGACCAGCGCGCAGGTGGCAGGTTCTGAAGGCGGATAAACACGGAGCGATGCGATGTTTCTCAACAGGCAGGGCAACCTTTCTGTCTTCAAATTAGGGCTTCTGGCAGGTTTGATCGGTGTGCTGGTGATCGGGCTGGGAATTTTCGCATTTTTTGCGGATCAGAATTCCCGCCGCGCTCCATTGAATATTGAGCCGTTTCCCGGTGCTGAGCCGTGGGGCGCTCCGAGCGGCGTGACCGAGACCACACGCAACCTGTTCTTTCGCGTTTACGGCGCGAGACCGGATGATGTTGCAGCCTACTATCAGACGAAACTGAATGAACATACCGGTGACGGCGGGGATCGCTGTGTGCGTATCCCACCGCAGGGAGAATTGCCGCTCGATCCCTTCAATCCGAACAGCATTCCATACCAGTATGTTTGCCTGTTCGACCGATCCGGTATGGGGTCGACTCAGTTCACACGGGTGGTGATCTATCCCGGCGTGGCCAATCCCGATCCCTTCTTCGATGCGGCGGGAGCGACGGTCATCAAGTACGAGCAGGAGTGGCAGCGCTAGCCCTCTGCTCAGCGTCAGCGGTTTTCTCCCCTACCGAAATGAACCTTCCTGCGTCATAATACGCGGGCAGCTTTGCGTCTCGATTCGTACTCAGGCGTGATATCCAGGAGGTGCTTACGTGGTGGTGATGGGTTGTCTCACCCTGCGGTCGATTGCATGCCTCATACGCATTGTGGGTTGAAACAGACTGGAACTTTCGCGCACTCAACCGCTATCGTATGGAGCATGTCATGGCATTTAAAGCAGTCGATCCCAGGGTCGATATTCAGAAACTTGAACGCGATGTGCTCGAATTCTGGCGAGCAAACCGCGTGTTTGAGCGTTCGATGGAAGAACGCAAGGGACGCCCGGCATATGTGACGTATGAAGGTCCTCCCACGGTCAACGGCAATCCCGGTGTGCATCACGTTCTTGCGCGCGCCTTCAAGGACATCTTCCCGCGCTACAAGACGATGCGCGGCTACTACGCGCTTCGTAAGGGCGGCTGGGATACCCACGGGCTGCCCGTGGAGATCGCCATCGAAAAGGAACTCGGCTTCACACAGAAGCGCCAGATCGAGGAATACGGCATTGCTGAGTTCAACGCAAAGTGCCGCGCCAGCGTGATGCGCAACATTGCCACGTGGGAGCGCTTCACTGAGCGTATGGCGTACTGGACGGATCTCGATAACGCCTATGTGACGTTCACGAACGATTATGTCGAGAGCATCTGGTGGATCCTCAAGCAGTTCTGGGAGAAGGATCTGCTGTATAAAGGGCTGAAAGTTGTCCCGTATTGCTCACGCTGCGGCACGGCGCTCAGCAGCCACGAGGTGGCGCTCGGCTATGATGAAGTTGATGATCCGAGCGTCTTTGTGCGCTTCCCGCTGCGTGATCGCCCCGGCGTTTACTTCCTGGTCTGGACGACGACGCCTTGGACGCTTCCCGCAAATGTGGCGTTGGCAGTGGGCGAGAACGTCGATTATGTCGAGGTCGAAGGCACGCTTGGTGAAGGGGAGGGCAGTGAGCGCCTGATCCTTGCGGAAGCGCGCCTGCCACATGTGCTTTCCAACCCGGATTCCTACAAGGTGATCCGACGCTACAAGGGCAAGGACCTGCTCAGCACGCCCTACAATCCGCTGTATACCTTCCTGCCTGTTCAGGGAGAGTATGCCTATGTGGTGGCGGGCGATTTCGTCAGTACGGAAGATGGCACGGGAATCGTCCACATCGCACCGGCGTATGGCGCAGATGACATGAACCTGAGCCGGGCCTACAACCTGCCTGTCCTCCAGACCGTGGGCAGCGACGGCAAGTTCATCGATGCGGTGACCGAATTCCGCGGGCAGTGGGTGAAGGATGCCGATCCTGAGATCACCCGCGACCTGCGCAAACGCGGGCTGCTCTACAAGAGCGGCACTTACCGGCATACCTATCCCTTCTGCTGGCGCTGTGGCACGCCGCTGTTGTATTTTGCGCGTGATAGCTGGTTCCTGCGGACGACGGCATACCGGGACAAGATGATCGCGCTCAACCAGACGATCAACTGGGTTCCCGATCATGTTCGCGATGGTCGATTCGGCAACTGGCTGAACGAGCTGAAGGACTGGGCGCTGGGGCGTGAGCGCTACTGGGGTGCGACGCTGCCCGTGTGGGTGGATGATCGCACCGGCGAGATGATGTGCATCGGCAGCCGAGCGGAACTCAGCCAACTGGCCGGCAGGGATTTGTCCGATCTCGATCTGCATCGCCCATACGTGGACGAAATCACCTTTCCGAATCCGAACGGTACTGGCGGGACGATGCGCCGCGTCCCTGAAGTCATCGATGTCTGGTTTGACAGCGGGGCGATGCCGCTGGCGCAGTGGGGCTACCCGGCGCACAATGCAGACCTGTTTGAGCAGAACTATCCCGCGGATTACATCTGTGAGGCAGTTGATCAGACTCGCGGCTGGTTCTATACCCTGCATGCCATCAGCTCGATGCTCAACGAACAGGTGTCGTTCAAAAATGTCATCTGCCTGGGTCTGATCCTCGATGAAAAGGGTCAGAAGATGTCCAAGAGCCGTGGCAACGTCGTCGATCCCATGGAAGTGCTCAATACGCATGGGGCGGATGCCTTCCGCTGGTATCTCTTCACTTCCGGACCGCCGGGAGAACCACGCCGCTTCTCGAAGGATCTGGTCGGCAAGGTGGTCAGCAATTTCTGGCTGACGTTGTGGAACACGTACAGCTTTTTCGTCACGTATGCCAATATCGACGGCTGGACGCCGGATGCGCCAAAGCCGCCGGTTGCCGAGCGCGATCTGCTCGATCAGTGGGTGCTGTCTGAACTGCATGAACTGGTGCAGGATGTCACCCGCGCTTTCGACGATTATGATGTGCCTGGCGCAACCCGGCCGGTTCAGGCCTTTGTCGAGTCGCTGAGCAACTGGTATGTGCGGCTCAGCCGTCGCCGTTTCTGGAAAAGCGAGAACGATGCAGACAAGGCGGGGGCTTATGCGACACTGCATGAATGCCTGCTGACGCTCAGCAAGCTGCTCGCGCCGACGATGCCGTTCGTATCTGAAACCATGTATCGCAACCTGACCGAGGTGAGCAGTGTGGCGGTCGGCAGTGCGACAGCGGTCCCGATCAGCGTTCATCTCGCAGACTGGCCGACGGCGGACGCTTCCCTCATCAACCGCGCCTTGAACGATGAGATGCGTCTCGTTCAGAAGCTCGTCAGCCTGGGACGCGCGGCGAGAGAAAGCGTCAATATCGGTGTCCGGCAGCCGCTGGCGCTGGCGCAGTTCGTCACCAGGCCGTCTGAGGCAGAGATCGTGACGCGCTACTCGGAGATGATCCGCAGCGAACTCAATGTCAAACAGATCGCCGTGCTGACGGATGCCGGCGAAGTCGTGGATTACAGGCTCAATCCACTGCCGCAGGTGCTTGGCAAGAAGTTCGGCAAGGATTTCCCGCGCATTCAGAAGCTTCTGCGAGAAAGCCCCGCCGCCGAAGTGCGTGCGTGGGCACAGACTCTGCTGCGCGGCGACAATCTGTCGCTCGAACTGGATGGACAGCACTATGAGGTCACGCCTGAGGAATGCGAGGTCAAGCGCAGCGCCGCTGAAGGGTTTGCCGTTGGCGAGGATGCCGGTTATCTGGCGGCGATCGATACGACCCTAACAGAGGACCTGATCATGGAAGGGCTGGCGCGTGAAGTCGTCCGCCGCGTGCAGACGCTGCGCAAGGATGCTGATTTCAATCTCAGCGATCACATCGTCGTGACATATCGCGGCAGCGAGCGGCTGGAAAAGGCGATCGCGCAGTTTGGCGATTACATCCGTGCGGAGACCCTTGCGGTGGAACTTCAGCACAGCGAACCACTGGATGGTTTTCACAAAGCCATCTATGCGCCTGATGCCGGGGGTGATCCGAAAAAGGACACTTCCATTGATGGAGAGACGCTGACCATTGGCGTAAAGCGCGTCTGAAGTTGGTAAAACCAACCAATCCGGAAACGGGACAGCCTTCGTTGAACAGGGTGTCCCGTTTTTTGTTTGTTCGGATTCATCATCAATTTGTGAAAAAGTGCTAAAATCAGCCCGTGATCCTTGTCAACAATCTTTCTCCCATGTATTCACGGCGCATGGTTAAATCTGTGCAACTGCACACGAGGTTTGGCGAATATGTCTGAAACGCATAGCGTCACGATACAGGCGCTGCTGCAATTTGCACTCCCGCTTGGCACGACATTGGTATCCGGCTCGCCAGAACGCGCCATTACATACGCAGTCACGGTACGCGCACAGCCGCCCGCCTTTCCCGATGTGTATGGGGGTGAGCTGGCGCTGGTCTCGATGGATGTGCTGCGCAGCTATGACAGCCGTATCACACTGGCAGAAGTTGCGCGCGGTCTGGCAGAGGTCGGCGTCAACGCGATCGCTGTCAACGATGACATCCCCGACGCGGCAATTTCTGTCGCCAATGATCGCAATCTGGTGCTGCTGGCGCTCCCTGATGACAGTAATCTCCCGCGCATCGAGCGCGCTGTCAACACGCTGATCATCAACCAGAAAGCACAGATGCAGCAGCGCGCCATCGAGATCCAGCGGCAGCTCACACGGCTGGCGGCGGAAAATCGTGATTTCAACAGCCTGCTGCAAATCATCGCCCGCGCAACCGCCAAGCCGGTCGTCGTCCATGATGACGCTGGCGTTCTGATGGCGCAGGTTTTTCCGAACGTGGCGCGCAAGACAACCCCATCAGGGGCGGGGCGGAACCTGATCTCTAGCCTTCCGTATGGCGCGTTTCAGAACTGGCTGGCGCGTGAAGCGCCGACGGCTGACGGCGCGATCATCAGCAGCCCGCTGGGATATACCACAGTGCTGAAGGTTGAAAAGCGTGTCGCCGGCTATCTTTCTCTGGTGGATAACCGCGAGTCGCTTGAGGAATTTGACCGGCTCGTGCTGAGCTATGGCGCTGATGTGTGCGCGATCGAGCTGGCAAAAAGCCGCGCGATCGCCTTTGCCGTCGAGCAGGCGCGGGGCGACTGGATTCAGATGTGGCTTTCCGGCACACCCGCTGACGACGATCTGATGGCAACCCGCGCTCAGCAGGCGGGATATGATCCGGATGTAACCTATCTGGTTGCCGTCTTCCGGGCGACCACAGACTCTGGCACAAGCCTGCCGCTTGAGTCTCTGATCCCCCTCGTGCGGGATGATCTGGCGCGCAGGCAGATCGTTGGCTCTGTGGGGCAGTATGTGGACGTGATCGTCGCGCTCTACCCGCTGGAAAACCCGTCGCAGATCATGCGTATGCGCCGCGTCATCGATGAGGTGCGCAGCCAGTTGGCAACACGCACGCCCAGCGGACTGGTGGCCTGCGGCATCAGCCGTCCCGCTACCGGCTTGTCTGCCCTGCGTGAAGCCTATCGTGAGGCAAAGGATGCTGTCAGCATCGCCAACGAGCTGGGCGATCGTGAACAGACGACTTTCTACGGCGATCTGAAGCTGTTTCAACTGCTGCTGGCGCTCAAGGATCGCAATCTCGATCATCTGCGCCGTTTCTATCAGGAGA
>SZPD01000557.1 GCA_030263515.1 Anaerolineae bacterium CFX9
CAGGCGCTGCGGGCTGGCGCGCATGGGTATATGCTGAAATCCGCCGATCATGGCGATGTCGTGGATGCAATCCAGAAAGTGGCGGCGGGCACGCTCGTGCTGGGCAAGGGCGTTGCTGAGAAAGTCGTCACCGGGATGCTGGGCACGGGCACGCCTGAAAAACCGCGCCTGACCGACAGCGAGCGCAACCTGCTGCTTCACGTTGCGGCGGGTTATGACAACGAAGGCATCGCCGAGCGTCTGAATGTCGATCTGGTGATCGTCATCAATACGCTGGCACGGGCGATCGACAAGCTCGGCGCGAAGGACAGGCATTCCGCGGCGCTCAAGGCGCTGCGCGATGGGCATATCCTGCTGGAAGAACTTCAGAGCCTTCAGGGATAAACCCATCCACAGCCGCCCATACAGCGCCGACGATATGCGTGTCTTGCCTTACGACGCCTTCAGCCCGCGAAGATAGAGATCGATCAGGCGCTGAAACGTCTCATCGAGATCGACCGCCAGTTTGAAGCCGCCGCTGATTTCCAGATGGACAAAACCGTGCATCAGACTGCGCAGCGCGCGCACCGCATGAATCATCTCGGTCGGCTCAAGCGAATAATGCGCCAGAACCTGCGCCACGACATTGACGATATCCTGCCCGGCTGCCTGTAATTCCGGCTGATCGGGAGATGGGGCGCGCAGCGTCGCCGTATAGATGCCGGGATGCGCATGTCCGAAAGCCCGGTAGGCATGGGCGATGGCGCGCACCGCATCCTCGCCCGCCTTGCCTACCGCCGCTCCCTGAAGCGCTGTGTGCAAATTCTGATATGCCCAGAGCGTCACAGCGCTGCGCAAACCGGGCAGCCCGTCCACGTGGTGATACAGCGACGGAATCCGGATGCCCAGTTTCTCCGCCACCGCGGCGAGCGTGACCGCCTCAAAGCCCATTTCATCCGCCAGGGTGACCGCGATCTGCACGATTTGTGCGCGATCCACGCGCTGCCTGAGCGTCATTGACCTTTCCTTTCGATACGCTGCCTGGCTTCCTCAATGGCCGCCTTCATCGCCGAGTGCGGCTGCTCCAGCACGCGCCCATGCCCCGTCGCAAGGCGGCTGGGATTTAGTGCAAGCAGCCGTTCAGCGCTGGCGAGCGCCGTCGCCTGATGCCATGTTGCCATCGCCGGGAAAGGAAACAGCAGACGCAGCGTGCCCGCGGTTGAAATCCCTGCCTGTGTGCTGAAGGCATCCCCGGCGATCAGCGTGCCATCACGCTGATCCATGAAGGAGATGTGCCCCGGTGTATGCCCCGGCGTGGCGATCACCCTGAGCGCACCGATAGTCTCTCCATCTGTCAGCAGCCGCGTGGGAGTCGTGGTCACGCTGATGAATCCGCCCTTCAGCGGCGTTTGTGGCTCAGCAGGATCGATCGACATGTCCCCCGCCAGCAGCCGCGATCACGCCCACTGATCATGATCTCAACGTCCGTAAGGCGCGCCGCCAGCGCATCCAGCGACCCGACATGATCAGTGTGCGCATGCGTGAGCAGAATCCGGCGGATCGGCGCGCCGAGAGCCTCAG
>SZPD01000151.1 GCA_030263515.1 Anaerolineae bacterium CFX9
GATCATGAAAGACGGCAGCTCCTCTGCCGGAAACAGCGCGTTACGCTGTGCCGCCAGTCGATTGCCACTTGGCATAAATGGCACAACCCCTGCTCCGGCATATGCCTCAGCAAGATCAGGCGATGCAACGGTCAATCCGTCAGCATTCAATGCCTGATCGCTGCATGCCGCTGCGTAATCAGGGGTAGCAGCAGGCAGGTCAAGAATGACGATCTGGCGGCCCTCACCCTGCACGTAGGCGATCGTCCGCTCCAGCGCAACGATACCTGCCGCGCCAATTGCCAGATAGGCCGGAAAGCTGAACAGGTATCCGGCAACATGATCCCTTGTGGCGTTGATCACCGCTTTTCCGAATGGCAGAAAGGGATCGTCAAAGCGCTGGATCGGCAGCGGCATGCGCGTCAGTTGTGGTTTCAGGCGCAAAATACAGGGCTTGATGTTGGGCGACAGCCTTGCCCATTTGACGAGCAGGCTAGGTGGCACTTCTGCGTTCCTTCAGCATATGCCACGCCATCGACATCAGCCATGTGCCGCCCCACTGCTGGACAAAATCTGTCCCGCCGCCAAATCCGTATGATCGCGATCTCAGCTTGCCATCCAGATAGACCGCAATCGCGCTGAGTTCATCGCTGTCCGCATGATCCTGGGCGTCGTCATTTCGGCTGACGATTGCCATGCCGATCGTGGCGGGATCGCCCTGGGCACTCGCTTCGGCGGCGCGCTCCGCAAGCTGCCGGACAGAAGTGGACAGCGGCAGGTGATATGCTTCCATGAGCGCTTCGGCTGAGAGATGCCTGACTTCATTTGCGATGAGCGTGGTCTCCGGGTCTGTCTGCCTCAATCGAGCGCCGATCACGGGGGGAACACCCCCTTCAATAATACTTATTCTGACTCCCTCGGATGCCGCCGTATCCAGAAGCGCCCGATCGATCGTGTCATCGTCCGTGCCAAAAATATAACTGCCAATCCGTGTTCTCAGCTCAGCTTCAACACGTTCGATCATTTCCTCTGCCTGCACCGTGGTAGGGGCTTTTGCCGTGATCCGCACATCCACCTGCCCGCTGTGCGCGGCCAGCCCGACTGTGGGGTTTCCCGCCTCCAGCAGCGTTGTGCCAATGGCTTCGTCGAGCATGCTCTCGCCGATCCCGGCAGTTTTGAGAACACGTGCCTTGATCACCGTACCACCCAGATTAAATTTGTCGCGCAGGTACGGCACGATGCGCTCATTCAGCAAAAACTTCATCTCTCGCGGCACGCCGGGTAGACTAATCACGACTCCCTGTTCTGTTTCCACAATGAAAGCCGGCGCTGTGCCCACTGGATTTTCCACGATCACAGCGCCATCAGGCACATAGGCCTGACGGCGATTGTTCTCCGTCATCCGGGCGCGGAAAGTGGCAAAGCGCTGCGCAATGAGGTCGAGCAGTTCCTGATGAAACGTTAGTCCACGGTTGGTCGCTGCGGCGACGGCCTGCCGTGTCATGTCATCGACCGTCGGACCGAGTCCCCCACATGTGATCACGACCTGTCCGCGGTTGAGGGCGATACGAATTGCCTCCGCAATACGCGCCTCGTTGTCACCCACAGAAGTCATGTAATACAGATTGATCCCCAGGTCTCGCAAAAGCCGCGCGATATAGACGGAATTGGTATCTGTGATCTCTCCCAGCAGGATCTCCGTGCCGATAGCAATGATTTCCGCGTTGACCTCGCGTGACATACGATCCTCGATTTTTTGCAATATTTGCTCAGGCGTCTATAATCATGTCGCAGAAAACACATGCTCAGAAAAGCGCAACAAGTTTGTGCACTTTGAACAACATGGTGTTTTCTGATAAACCATTGTCATAATTCTCTTACGGAGGAAAGCTCGTGGCAAGTGTAACTTTCAGGCATGTCTGGAAACGTTATGCCGGCGGCGTGGCGGCGGTAAAGGATCTGAATATTGAAGTTGCTGATAAAGAATTCTTGGTATTGGTAGGTCCTTCAGGTTGCGGTAAATCAACCAGCCTGCGTATGCTCGCAGGGCTGGAAGAAATCTCTGATGGAGAAATTCTCATCGGGGATCGCGTGGTCAATAATGTGGCCCCCAAAGATCGCGACATTGCGATGGTGTTCCAGAGCTACGCGCTGTATCCGCACATGACCGTTTATGAAAATATGGCATTTGGTCTCCGCCTGCGCAAAACCCCCAAGCAGATCATCGACCAGCGCGTCAAGGAAGCTGCCAAGAACCTCGGCATCGAGCATCTGCTCGATCGTCGCCCCCGCCAGCTTTCGGGCGGTCAGCGTCAGCGTGTCGCTGTGGGGCGTGCCATCGTCCGTGAGCCAGCCGTCTTCCTGATGGACGAGCCGCTTTCCAATCTCGACGCGAAACTGCGCGTGGAAGCACGCTCATTCATCAGCAAGCTGCACCAGCGCCTGGCGACGACGTTCATTTACGTCACTCACGACCAGGTAGAAGCGATGACGATGGGAACGCGCATCTGCGTACTCAGCGCAGGCGAGCTTCAGCAGATCGATACCCCGTTCAATCTGTATCATAATCCGCGCAATCTGTTTGTCGCCGGTTTCATCGGCAGCCCGTCGATGAACTTCTTCGATGCCACGCTGAAGTCGGTGGATGGCAGGATTGTCATCGAGACGCAGAGCTTCCAGGTTCCGGTTCCTGCTTCTAAGGCGGAACCCCTGCGCTCACACGTGGGCAAGCGTGTCACTTTCGGCATTCGTCCGGAAGATATCCACGATGTGGATTATCAGCCTGCTGGCATTACCCCTGCCCTGGTCGAAGCCAATGTCGATGTGGTCGAGCAGATGGGTAACGAAATGATCGTCTACCTGGAAGATCATGGCAAGAGCTTCATCGCGCGCACAGACCCGCGCACACAGGCGCGCATTGGTCAGCGCATTGGCGTGGCGCTGAACGTTGACAATATCCATGTCTTTGACGCGGATACAGGTCTGTCGCTCGCCTATGATCACAAGCAGAGCCAGGCGCAGCCGGTCGCGGCATCCTGAGATCTGAAACAACACCGGTTACACAGAAAAGCCGTCTGATACAATGGGACGGCTTTTTAATTGTCTATTCACACAGGCCTGTCGTGCAGGCGTTATCATGGTTTCGCACACATTGAGGAGACGTTGTGAGAACGAAGCTCTGGCACAGTGAAGAGGTCTTTGAGACGCTGAAACCGGAATGGAATGCGCTGCTGCATCGGAGTACGACAGATGTCATCTTTCTGACGTGGGAGTGGCAGTCTACCTGGTGGAAGGCGTATCAGGCAGGCGAATTGTGGATCGTATCAGTTCATGATGACGATGGTCACCTGGTGGCAATCGCACCCTGGTTCGTCCACAACCGTGATGGCGAGCGCGTTATTCGCACGATCGGGTGCGTAGACGTTACAGATTATGTGGACATCATTGTTGATCGCGAGTGTGTCGAACCGGTGCTTGAGGCGCTGGCGTCTCTGCTCGCGGAGCATCATTCCGCCTACGATCGCATCAATCTATGCAATATCCCGGAAACGTCGCCAACATACCTTCGCTTTCCGGACGCGCTTCGTCAGCGCCAGTTCAATGCTGATATGGTTTTGCAGGAAGTCTGCCCGGTGATTCAGCTTCCGCAAACATGGGAAGACTATCTCTCCATGCTGGATAAAAAGCAGCGTCACGAACTGCGGCGTAAACTGCGCAAGGCAGAGAATGAAGCGGTGATCGAGTATCATGTCACGACCTCAGAGGCAGATTTTGCCCATGACGTGGACATCTTCATTCACCTGATGCGTTCCAGCCAGCCGGCAAAAGCAGAATTCCTCGATGACGAAAAGAATCTCCGCTTCTTCAGGAATATCCTTCGCGTAACGTTTGACAAGGGCTGGCTGCGGCTGAGCTTCCTGAAGGTCAACCAGCGTGAAGTTGCGGCATACTGTGACTTTGACTATAACCAGCACATTCTCGTGTATAACTCAGGTCTTGTTCTGGATGAATATGCCCATCTGAGTACCGGCATCGTGCTGCTGTGTTACAACATCCGCTCTGCCATTGAGGCGAACCGCACAGTATTCGATTTTCTTCGGGGCAACGAGACTTACAAATATCGGATGGGGGCTGTCGATACGCGCGTATTCAAACTGGTTGCGCGGCTGGGGGTTCCAGCGGCAGCATCTGCCGGCCACGGGGATTAGAAAAGCACCGGAACCTGTGTTTCGGGCTTCGGTGCTTCACAGCAAAAAGAAATCGGATGCTGAGTTCAGTCAGCCGCCATAGGCATTAGGGATATCGGTGACTGTGGGAACAAGATAAGGCTCCTGTTCTTGGATCTGAAGCGCTTCTTCCTCACTCAGGACGGTCTGACCCTTGTGATAAAGCACATCATTGAAGGCATCATAGCGATAGCGCCGGTTCACCCAGCCATAGAGGTTGTGCTGAAAGACAACATTAAACTGAACAGCTTCATCTTCGGGGAAGATCTGTTGGTCAACCAGCCAGACTGGGGCGTACTGCGCCAGGTGCGGTCTCGCTTTCGCATCTCGCTTGCGAAGCATCAACGACTCGCTCATAATTCACCCTTTACATGCTATAGTCCACTTGCACACATTATTGTATCCATGCTTTGGGGCGATGCAATGTCTGTTCCGCTCGCAGTCCCGATCCACAGGGCGTGATCGATGGATCATCATATCTTTGCGTCACCATTTTCATGGCGTTATGGCTCGGCAGAAATGCGCGCCGTGTGGAGCGAAGTTCATAAACGGCAGTTGTGGCGTCAGGTCTGGGTTGCGCTCGCGCGAGCGCAGGTGCATGTCGGTTTGGTCACGCCGGAGCAGCTAGCCGATCTTGAAGCCAATCAGCACGGCGTTGATATGGCGCGCGCAGAAGCCATTGAGGCGGAAATTCATCATGATCTGATGGCAGAAGTGCGCACGTACGCCGAGCAGTGCAAGACAGGCGGGGCGATCATCCATCTGGGGGCTACCAGCGCGGATATTGAAGATAATGCCGATGCGATTCGGCTCAGGGAGTCGCTTGACCTTCTGCTGTCTCGCCTGCGCGATCTTCTGCTTGTCTTTGCCCGTCGTATTGAAGACGAAGCAGACACAGTGATCATGGCGTTCACCCATCTTCAGCCGGCAGAGCCGACGACGCTGGGTTATCGGCTTGCGCTTTATGGTCAGGATTTGCTGGAAGACTGGCGTACCCTCACCCAACTGCGGGCTTCCATCCGGGGTAAAGGGATCAAGGGCGCTGTCGGCACGTCTGCTTCTTTCACTGAACTCCTGGCAGAAACGCAGGCCGCATCTTCTGATCTCGAAAATGCCATCCTTTCAGAACTGAACCTGGCCTCATTTCTGATTGCCAGCCAGACGTATCCGCGCAAACAGGACTGGCGCGTGCTCAGTGCGCTTTCCGGCGTGGCGGCTTCTCTCAACAAGTTCGCCTTTGATCTTCGTCTGCTCCAGTCTCCCGTGATCGGAGAATGGCAGGAACCTTTCGGGAAAGCTCAGGTCGGATCATCAGCCATGCCGTTCAAGCGTAATCCGATCAATGCCGAGAAGACGAACAGTCTTGCCCGCCTTATCCAGTCGCTTGCTTCAGTGGCGTGGGATAATGCCGCGCTGTCTCTGCTGGAGCGTACACTCGATGACTCCGCCAATCGCCGGGAGATCCTGCCGGTCGCATTCCTCGCGGTCGATGAACTGCTCATCGTGACGACGCGGCTGCTCGATAAAATGCGTATCGACCGGGACGCTGTTGCCCGCAATAACGAACGCTACGGGCTGTTCGCCGCCCTGGAACGGGTCATGATGTCCGTCGTCAAAGCGGGCGCTGATCGACAGCATATCCACGAGCATCTGCGTGAACTGAGCCTCAGAGCGTGGGAAGTGGTAACGTCCGGCGGTTCCAACCCACTGCGGGAGCTGGTCACACAAAGCCCTACCCTGCTGAATTATCGCAGCACCGAGACGCTCGCCTCGCTGCTGGACGTTTCGGGCTATGTGGGTGACGCGCCTCGGCGCGCCCGTATGCTCGCCCAGGCCATTCATCACGAACTTAAATCGGTTTGACCGAAGAGGAACACAGATCCATGCCGCGCGCACTTCTCAGTGTCTATGACAAATACAATCTGATCGACTTCGCTACCGCGCTGGTTCAGCAGGGATTCGATCTCGTCGCCAGCGGTGGCACAGAAAAGCTGCTTCTGAATGCCAATCTGCCCGTCACCTCAGTAGAGCATCTGACCGGTGTTGCCGAAATACTGGGAGGCAGGGTCAAAACACTGCATCCCGCTGTGCACGCTGGCATCCTCGCACGCGATCGTGAAGATGATCTGGAAGATCTGCGCCGGTATGGCTATGCGCCGATCAATCTGGTGGTATGCAACCTCTACCCTTTTCAGGAAACAGTTTCAAAACCCGGTGTTACCCTTCAGGATGCGGTTGAAGAAATTGATATTGGCGGCGTTACGCTGCTGAGAGCGGCGGCAAAGAACTTTCTGCACACCGTCGTAGTCTGCGATCCGGAAGATTATGGACGGGTTGCCGAAGGACTGCGCGCTGGCGGCGTCAGCCTGGCGCTGCGCCGTGAGCTTGCCGTGAAGGCTTTTGCGCACACGCGGGATTATGACACGGCGATTCATGCCTTCCTCTCGCAGGATATCATGCAGAGTGAACTTGCGGACGAGCTGCCAGAACATCTCTCGATCGGTCTGCATCGGGTTGAGGTTCTGCGCTATGGAGAAAATCCGCACCAGATGGCGGGCTATTACAGCCGCCGTCCCAATATGGGACCGCTGGGCGGCACTGTGCTTGGAGGCAAGCAGCTTTCCTACAACAACATCCTTGATCTGGATGCGGCCTGGCGCGCAGTTTGCGCCTTCAATCAGCCAGCCGTTGTCATCGTCAAGCATCTTACCCCTTGCGGCGTTGGTCGCAGTGCTTCTCTGGCGGATGCTTTTCCATTGGCGTTAGCCTCTGACCCCGTTTCAGCTTTCGGCGGCGTAATCGCGGTCAACCGCATGGTGGATGATGACTTCGTGGAGGCGCTTGGGACGCTGTTTGTGGAGGCGATCGCAGCGCCAGCTTTCTCTGCCAGCGCACAGCAAACGCTGAACGAACGCCGGAAAAACTGCCGGCTGCTGCAAATCCCGTCTGCCTACGACGGAATCGACCTGGAAGTGCGGAGTGTTCACCGTGGCATTCTGGTGCAGCGAACGGATCTCGGTGATCCGGCAGGCATCACGTTCAAGACCGTCACCCAGCGCGCCCCGACTGACGCGGAAGTAAGCGCCCTGAAATTTGCATGGAAGGCGGTGCAGCACGTCAAATCGAACGCGATTGTCCTGGCGGTTGATGGCGCAACTGTAGGTATCGGGGGCGGACTCTCAAGCCGTATTGACGCGGTGAAGCTGGCAATCGAAAAGGCAGGAGAGCGAGCGCGCGGTTCGGTCATGGCATCAGACGCCTTTTTCCCCTTCGGAGACAGTATCGAGGAGGCTGCTCGTGCCGGAGTGACCGCCGTCATCCAGCCGGGAGGATCTATCCGTGACAACGAAGTCATCCAGGCGGCCGATCAGGCGGGTATTGCAATGGTATTTACCGGCACACGCCATTTCCGGCATTAGAGCATTTCAGCGAGAAATCCCTCTTGCCACAGGGATACCGCTTTGCTATACTGCCATCAATGATCGCCACCTTAGCTCAACGGCAGAGCAAACGCTTCGTAAGCGTTAGGTTTTGGGTTCAAATCCCAAAGGTGGCTACAAAATTGCCCGCTGAATATACTTCATGCGGGCATTTGTTTTGCCTGTTTTCAGGAACGGAGGCAGCCCATGACCGCCCTACCCCGCCCCGTGACAATTGCCGTTGCGGGAGGAACCGGCTCCGGAAAAACCACAGTATCCAACGCCATCCTTGAACGTGTCGGCAGCGCCAACATCGCCTATATTCCGCACGACGCCTATTACAAGGATCGTAAGGATGTCCCGCTGCTCAACCAGGATACCGTCAATTTTGATCATCCTGATGCGCTCGAAACCTCCCTGATGATCGAGCATATCCAGAAGCTGCGAAACTGGGAGGCGGTTGATGTTCCCGTCTACGACTTCACTAACGACCGGCGTACCGAACACACAATACATGTAGAGCCTCAGCCGATCATTCTGGTTGAGGGGATCCTCATCTTTGCGGAGCCTGCCCTGCGCCCGCTTTTCGATGTCAAGATTTTTGTCGATGCGGATGCCGATATGCGGTTCATCCGCCGTCTGAAGCGCGATATCATCGAGCGGGGACGCACGGTAGAGTCCGTCATCTCGCAGTATCTCGCCACTGTGCGCCCGATGCACCTCGATTTCGTTGAGCCGACCAAACGCTATGCGGATGTCATCATCCCCGAAGGAGGCTATAACCAGGTTGCGATCGATATGGTTTCGGATCGCATCAAGAGCCTGCTTCGCATTCAGCTCAGCCAGATTGAAAACCCCGGCTAGCCCGCCTCTGAACGGAGGGATTGACGGGACTTCCGCCAGTGATATACTGATGCACAGTCGAATAATCCAATAACAAAGACCGGGAAGAGTAGTCGCTCGCAGGTGCGCCAGAGAGTGTGGGTCACAGGCTGGAAGCCCACTCGTATCCTCACGATGAACGTCCCCCGCGAGTTGCGCCGCAGAAATAGTTCAGAGTAGGCGGCGCCGGAGCTGCGCCCGTTATCGCGCCAGAGTGCGCCGCAGTCAGCCTATCGGCAGGCGAGCGGCGAAACAAGGTGGTACCACGAAATCCCCCTTTCGTCCTTGTCCTGACGGAAGGGGGATTTGTCTTGTCATATGAAAGGACTCGACATGCATCCGGGCAACGACACCAATCGATTTTACGATGCGATCGCCGAGTATTATCCCCTGTTCTTTCGGGACTGGGAAACCCAGCTCGATCGCGAAGGGCTGGGGTTACGCAGCATCTTTCGTAATCGCGGGGTTCAGCATGTGCTGGACGCTTCCTGCGGTGCAGGCGCACAGGCGGTTCCGCTGGCGCAGTTGGGATTCGATGTGGTGGCAATCGATCCCAGCCCTGGCATGCTGAAAAAAGCGCAGGAGATCGCCGAGCAGTATGGCATGGCGGACAAGATTCGCTTCGAGCGTGGAGATTTCCTGTCTCTGCCATCGATCGTCTCCCCGGGATTCGATGCCATCATCACGAAGGGAAACGCCCTGCCCCACCTGCTTCTGGACAGCGAAATTGAACAGGCGCTCCAGATCTTCTTTGAGCTGCTGCGTCCCGGTGGAACCCTGGTGATCGGCATGAGGGATTTCGGCCCCTTCATGGAAGATCGCCCTCGTTTCATCCCCGGTTTTATCCACCAACTTGAGGACGACCGCGAGTTCATCACGTTCGACACCTGGGAATGGGAAGAAGGACCGCCCGTCATCGCCGTACAGAATCTTTTCATCGTACAGGGCAGCGGTGAGGACTATCAAACCATTCGCCGCCGTGTGACTTATCGCCCCCTTTCTACCGATGAAGTCAAGGTTGTGCTTCTCGAACGGGGCTTTGAGGAAATTACCGACCAACCGGATCGATCTGAACGTGTTCTGGTGGCGCGAAAACCGATGAATATCAAGAGCGAGCCGAAGTGGCTCAGGCGCTGGAGGGAGAAGTAAATATGACGACGATGCCGAAGAACTTCGACTATGCGGAGGCAGAAGATCGCCTTTACCGCTGGTGGGAAGCGCGCGGTTATTTTAAGCCGGAATCTGCCCCGGCAGGAGCTGAACCTTTCGTCATCAGCATGCCGCCGCCAAATGTGACGGGCGCTCTCCATATCGGGCATGCCCTTTTTTCCACGCTGGAAGATGTGATGATTCGGTATGAGCGCATGCGCGGCAAGGCAGCGCTCTGGGTTCCCGGCACAGATCACGCCAGCATTGCCACACAGCTTCAGGTGGAAAAGCTGCTGCTTGATGAGGGCACGTCACGCCAGGAAGTGGGGCGCGAGAAGTTCCTTGAACGCGCGTGGGAGTGGAAGCGCAAATATGGCGGCGTGATCATTCAGCAGCTTCGTCGTCTGGGGGCAAGCTGCGACTGGGATCGCGAGCGTTTCACGCTCGATGAAGGGCTTTCACGCGCGGTGCGCGAAGCGTTCGTCACGCTGTGGGAGCAGGGGCTGATCTATCGCGGGCAGCGCTTGATCAACTGGTCGCCGGGCC
>SZPD01000152.1 GCA_030263515.1 Anaerolineae bacterium CFX9
CGCACCAACCCGCACGTGCTCGATGCGCTGGAAAATACCGCCCACAATCTGAGCTATCTCTCGGTAGATAAGAACGCCGTCTCGGCGACGTTTACCAATCTGCCGGAGCGCGATGAACTGCCTATCCCGGTGCAGGAACAGCTCGTCGTCGAGTTCTACAACCGTCTGGCGTAAATCTGCCGCCGAAATCCCGATATATACTCAAGACCCGGCTAATTTGCCGGGTCTTTTTCGTTGGGGCAGCTTAACTTACCGACCCCCACTCGCGGCGGCTGGCACAGCGGCGGGCGTTCGCTTCGGCTCAACGAAGATCGCCGCCATCCCCGCGCTGATCCATGCCAGCAGCGCACAGATCAGCATCAGAACCCGGTACGTCTCGACAAATGACCACTGAAGGGCGCTCGTGACCTGCGCCTGAACTTCATCGCTCAGCCCACCGGGCGGCTGTGCATCGGCGAATTGCGCCGTGGCGGCGCTGAGCGTAGCCTGCTGTTCAGCGGTGAGCGGCAGCGCTGCCGCTCGGACGTTCACCTGCGCCGCGAACATGTTCAGCGCCACAGCGCCGAGGATCGCGATCGCCAGCACGCCCGCCGCACGCGAGATCGTATTGTTGATGCCGGATGCTGTGCCTGCGCTCTGCTGGGACGCACTGCTCATCACGGCGGTCGTCAAGGGCGCAACCGTGATCCCCATCCCGATGCCAAGCAGGATGATCGCCGGGAAGTAGGTCAGCCAGTAATCTGCTGTGCCTCCGGTGACGCCGGGCAGCGCCAGCATGGCGAAGCCGACGCCGGTGAGGGCAGGCCCTGCGATCAGCGGTGGGCGCGCGCCGATGCGATCCACCCATCCGCCCGCCGTTCGTGAGAGCAGGATCAGCAGGATGGAGAAGGGCAGGTTGGTCAGTCCGGCGGCTGACTGTGGATAGCCTTGTATCTGCACCAGATTGATCGGGGTAAAGAAGATGAAGACGTTGAGCGCAGCATACAGGAACAGCGTCAGCAGGTTCGTGCCGCTGAAGGTGCGCGAACGGAACAGGCTCAGGTCTACCATCGGATGCGCGGCGTGGCGCTCGTAGGCGACGAAAAGTATCATCAGCGCCAGCCCGGCGATCACGCTGATCCCCACCAGGCTGTTGCCCCACCCCACACGTGATGCTTCCGTAAAGCCATACGTGATCGCCGCCAGGCTGAGCGTCGCCAGGGCAGCGCCCATCCAATCCAGTCGCCGTCCGCCAGCAGCGCTGCGGTTCTCCGGCACTTTTGCCAGCAGTACACCGAGCGCGATGATCCCCAGCGGCACATTGATCAGGAAGATGGCGCGCCATAACCCCTGTTCTGCCAGCCAGCCACCCAGCAGAGGGCCGAAAAGTGTTGTCAGCGTGCTGAACATCGACCATGTCCCGATCGCCCGGCCGCGTCGCTCAGTCGGGAACAGCGCCGAGATCAGCGCCAGGCTGCCGGGAACCATCAGCGCGCCGCCAATGCCCTTGAGCGCGCGCGCAGCGATCAGAAAATCGGCATCCGGCGCGATGCCGCACAGGATCGACGCGGCTGCAAACCACGCGATGCCGATGGCAAAAATGCGTTTTCTGCCATACAGATCGCCCAACGCCCCGCCGACGAGGATCAGGGCGGAAAGGAAGAGGGCATACGCATTGCTCACCCACAGAAGCTGTGTGCCGGTGGCGCTCAGCGCGTTCTGGACGGTGGGCAGTGCTACCGTGAGAGCGGTCGTGTCGATGAACGCCATGCCTGAAGCGAGAATTGCTGGAATGAGAACCCATCTCTCGTCGGACTGTGCGATGCCTGCCGGTGTCACATTCCCTCCCCGTTTTTCCCCGTGTATACGCTATACTGGATGCGTCTGCGAATGAAAGGCTTACTTTAAGATGTCGATTGATGGAGAACAGGATCTGCAAGCGCTGCTGAAAATTGGGCGGATCGTCGGCATGACGATCGAGACGATGAAGAACGCGCTTCGGGTAGGGATGACGACAGCCGAGCTGGACGCGATCGGCGCGGCATATCTCAAATCACAGGGGGCGCGTTCTGCCCCGCAGTTGATGTATAACTTCCCGGCGGCGACGTGCATCAGCATCAATGACGAGGTTGCTCATGCGATTGCGGGTAGCCGTGTCATTCAGCCGGGCGATCTGGTCAATATCGATGTTTCTGCCGAGCTTGATGGCTACTTTGCCGATGCGGGCATGTCTGTGCCGATGCCGCCTGTCACGCCGGAAGTCGAGCATCTTTGCCAGAGCGGGCGCGACGCCCTGGAAGCGGCGATCGAGGCCGCTCGTGGTGGCAGCCGGCTCAACGCCATCGGCCGCGCTGTCGAGACGCTGGCCATCCAGCGCGGCTATCGGGTCATCCGCGATCTTGGCGGGCATGGTGTGGGACGCTCGCTCCATGAAGAACCGCGTCGCGTGCCGAACTATTTCACCAATCGCGTCAAGGATAAGCTCGTGCCCGGCATGGTGATGACGATCGAGCCATTCCTGACGCCGGGCACGGGAAAAATCTACACCGCCGCTGACGGCTGGACGCTCAAAACGAGCGATGGACAGCCCGGCGTGCAGTACGAGCATACCGTCGTCATCACCGAAGGCCGCCCGATTCTGCTCACTGCCGTCTGATGCGGCACGCGCTCTGGAATCCATCATCCGGCTAACGTATACTCAGTCGATACCGGTATTCACAAGCTCTGGATGAACTTATGCGACTTGGCATTGTCGGTCTGCCCAACAGCGGCAAGACCACCATTTTTAACGCCCTGACCCGCAGCAGCCTGCCGACGGGCGCAGCCACCAGCGGTCAGTTTGAGATCCATACCGCCGTTGTGCCTGTGCCCGATGCGCGTGTAGACAGGCTCAGGGCGATGTACAACCCGAAGAAGACGACCTATACGCAGATCACCTATGTTGATATTGGCGGTCTGGACAAGGGAGTGGGCGAAGGCGGGCTGAAAGGGCAGTTCCGCAACGAGCTGGCGCAGTTGGACGGCTATCTGCATGTGGTGCGCGCTTTCAGCGATGAAAATGTGCCGCACCCCTACGAGACCGTTGATCCGGCGCGTGATATTGCGATCCTCGACAGTGAATTTCTGCTGGCTGATCTGGTCATGGTTGAGGGACGCATTGAGCGTATCGAAGCCGAGCTTCGGCGCAAGGGGCGCACTGCCGATAAGCTGCTGGTGGACGAAATGGAAGTGATGGGGCGGCTGAAGGCCCAGCTTGAAGCCGAGCAGCCGCTGCGCGATCTCGGTCTGACGGAAGCGGAGATCAAGCCGCTGCGGGGCTACGGCTTCCTGACGCTCAAGCCGGTGCTGGTCGTCGTCAATGTGGGTGATGACGGCAAAGCGCCAGAGGTCGCCTATCCGCATCAGAAGGCCAAGGTCGTCCACCTGCAAGGGCGGATCGAAGCTGAACTCAGCCAGCTTGAGCCAGAAGACGCCGCGCTTTTCATGGAAGAATACGGCATCACCGAGCTGAGCGCAGAGCGCGTCATCCGCCTGTCCTACGAACTGATGGAAATTCAGTCGTTCTTCACCGTTGGCGAAGATGAAGTCCGCGCATGGAGTGTGCCGATTGGGGCAACCGCGCCAGAAGCGGCCGGCGTCATCCACAGCGATCTCCAGAAGGGTTTTATTCGTGCCGAAGTGATGCGCTATGACGATCTGATCACCGCTGGCAGTGAAGCTGCGCTCAAATCGAGCGGCAAATTCAGGCTGGAAGGTCGTGAATACGTCGTTCGGGATGGCGATATCGTGCATATTCGCTTCAATGTCTGATCGACTCACCACAACACATCAGGCGAGGCTGAGATGATCAATGTCCGATGGCTGGATGAACAGCAGAAGGTGCTCTACGCGGAGTTCAGCGGCGAGCTGACATGGCAGGAGTTCGCTTCGTGGGATCCGCAGGTGCGCCGTATGCTGGAGTCCGGTGAGCATCCGGTGGACGGCATCATCGATATGAGCCGCGTCACACGCTTTCCAAAGGACTATGCCCAGATCGTGCAGAGCGGGCATATCGAATTTCCGCCCCGGCTGCGGCTGGTGATCATCGTCGGCAATCGATTTGCCTATGATTGTATGGTGGCGACGGAGGATCTGCGCACGGATGATCGTTTTCCTTATCGCTACGCCGAGACAGTGACTGATGCGCACGCTCTGATCGCAGCCGAACAGGGCGGTCAATCCACCCCAGCAGCACCGCCTGATCGTGTCTTTCTGAACTGAGGTTGTGGATGCCCCCAAAGCTCTTCATTGCCTCCGGCATCTACCCGCCAGAGTCCGGGGGGCCGGCAACTTACCTCAAGGAACTGCTGCCCGAACTTCATGCGCGCGGCTGGGAGATTCGCGTCCTCACCTATGCCGATCAACCGGCAGTCAGCCTTGAACCGTACCCGGTCACGCGCATCCTGCGCGAGCGGCTGCCCGTCCGGTTGTGGCGCTATGCGCGCGCCGCCCGCTCTCTGCTGGAGTGGGCGGATCTGGTTTATCAGCATACGCTCGGCCTGCCGCTGATCGGCAGCCGGACTCCGCCGCGCGTCGCCAAAATCGTCGGCGATCTGGCATGGGAACGTTCCATTCGCCGTGGCTGGATTGCGCCGACGATGGACATCGATATTTTTCAGACCACGCGCACGACTGCGCAGGCAGAATATGCCAAAGTGTCGCGTGCCCGTGAGGTTCGGCATCTCAACGGCGTGATCGTGCCGAGCCAGTACCTCAAACGAATGGTCATGGGCTGGGGGGCTGCCGAAGCCGCCATTGAGGTGATCTACAACGCGCTGCCGCCGCAGAACGAAGCGCTTGCGATCAGCCAGGCAGAAGCGCGGCAGCAGCTCGATCTGCCAGACGCGCCGATGCTGCTCACGGTCGGGCGGCTGGTTCCGTGGAAAGGCGTCGATCACCTGATCACGGCGCTCAGCCGGGCG
Organism: Anaerolineae bacterium CFX9; assembly: GCA_030263515.1. Classification (GTDB taxonomy): domain Bacteria; phylum Chloroflexota; class Anaerolineae; order Aggregatilineales; family Phototrophicaceae; genus Flexifilum. The sequence goes on from SZPD01000152.1 coordinate 4,941, forward strand.
AATGTCCCCGATCTGCGGCTGATCGTTGCGGGGGATGGCGACGCGCTGCCGCAGCTTCAGGCACAGGCAGAAGCGCTCGGTATGGGCGGTCGTGTCCGCTTCCTGGGCCGCGTTGGTCGTGAGCAGATGCCTATCTGGATGAAGGCGGCGGACTATCTGGCGCTCTACTCCGGATACGAAGGGCTTTCGCATACCCTGCTGGAGAGCCTGCGCGTGGGCACGCCAGTCATCGCCAGCGACAAGGGCGGCAATCCTGAGGTCGTGCATCATGGCGTCAACGGACTGCTCGTCCCCTATGTGGATGTGGACGCGCTGACCGCCGCGCTGGAAACTGCGTTCCAGCCGGGGATGCGGGATCGTCTTGCGGAGCATCATGCGCTCGGCATGGAACGGTTCGACTTCAATACCATGATCGACCACACCGAGCGCGTCCTCAAAACCTACCTCTAGGTTGTTTCCGCCCAGCCGCGCGCGCGTTCCACGGCTTTCTTCCAGCCTGCATACAGCGCTTCACGCTCGTCGCTGCCCATCATCGGCGTGAATTCACGTTCCACACGCCATCCTGCGCTGATCGCCTCCGCTGACTCCCACATCCCCACAGCCAATCCGGCGAGATAGGCTGCGCCGAGCGCGGTCGTCTCCGTCACCTGCGGGCGCTGCACCGGCACGCCCAGCACATCCGCCTGGAACTGCATCAGCCAGTCATTGCGCGCCATGCCGCCATCGACGCGCAGCGTCTGGACGGCGATCCGGGAGTCCTGCCGCATGGCATCCATCACGTCGCGAGTGCCGTAAGCCACCGATTCGAGCGCCGCCCGCGCGATATGTGCCCGTCCTGTGCCGCGCGTCAGCCCGATGATCATGCCGCGCGCATAGCTGTCCCAGTAGGGTGCGCCCAGCCCGACGAATGCCGGCACGAAGTATACGCCGTCGTTGCCCGTCAGGCTGGATGCCAGCGCCGAAGTCTCCGCGCCGTCTGAGATGATGCCCAGCACATCGCGCATCCACTGCACCACTGCCCCGGCGATAAAGACGCTGCCCTCCAGCGCATACTGCGTGTCCTTTCCTTCCAACTGCCAGCCGATCGTCGTCAGGAGGTTATTGCGCGAGGGCACGGCGAAATCACCCGTGTTCATCAGCAGAAAGCAGCCGGTTCCGTAGGTGTTCTTCGCCATGCCGGGGCGCAGGCACGCCTGCCCGAACGTTGCCGCCTGCTGATCCCCTGCGACGCCGCCGATGGGGATCGCCGCGCCGAACAGATCCGGCAGCGTCTCGCCGAAGTGACCGCTGCTCGGCAGAACGTTCGGCAGCAGGCTTGACGGAATGTTCAGACGGCGCAGGATATCTTCATCCCACACGCCGCGCCGAATGTCGTAGAGCATGGTGCGGCTGGCATTGCTGACATCGGTCACGTGCATCCGCCCGCCCGTCATCCGCCAGATCAGGAAGGTGTCGATCGTGCCGAAAGCCAGTTCGCCACGTTCGGCGCGCTCGCGCACGCCGGGAACATGATCAAGAATCCATGCCACCTTCGTGCCGGAAAAATAGGCATCGGTGACCAGTCCCGTTCGCTCGGCGATGAGCTGGTCGAATCCTTCTGCCTTGAGTGTTTCGCATAATGGCGCGGTGCGGCGGCACTGCCAGACGATGGCGTTGAAGACCGGCTTTCCGGTGGCGCGATCCCAGATCACGGTCGTTTCACGCTGATTGGTGATGCCGATCCCTGCGATCTCCTCTGGGCGGACGCCGGACTTTTGCAGCACGCCGCGCACCACCGCCGTCTGCGAGTCCCAGATCGCCTCCGGATCATGCTCCACCCAACCCGGCTGCGGGTAGATCTGCGGGTATTCCCGCTGATCCGTTCCGACGATTTCGCCCTGCTGATTGAAGATGATCGCCCGCGATGAGGTTGTGCCCTGATCCAGCGCCAGAATATACGGTTTCATGCAGAAAAATCCTTTTCTCTCGAAGTCTGTCCTCGCCCTGGCAGATGATTATAGCGCCAGGACATGATTAACCTCACTTCAAATGGTGATGCTGGACTGTTGAAATTTAAATTAACCTGTGTTTGAATAGATTTAACTCAAGTGAAATTTCCCGCGATGACAGAGGTCGTAATGACGACAATCACCCGTAAGACGCAGACTGTCGATAAATCGGATGCAGCGCGCAAGCCGAAATGGCTGACGAAAGCCTGGCTGGAACCACGGCTGGTAGTGGTCACCCTGCTGGCGCTGCTGGGCAGCATTGCCGCCGAGCGCGCCGGCGCGCCGGATAGCCTGATCCTGATCCTCAACCTGATCGCCTATGCGGCGGGCGGAATCTTTGGGGCAAAGACGGCTGTGGAAAGCCTGCTCAGACGCCGCATTGATGTCGATATGCTGATGGTGCTGGCGGCGCTCGGCGCTGCTGCCATCGATCAGTGGCATGAAGGCGCGCTGCTTCTGTTCCTGTTTTCTCTCTCGAACGTGCTTCAGGATTATGCCATCGGGCGCAGCCGCCAGGCGATTCGCGGACTGTTCAAGCTGTATCCGAGCGAGGCGCGGGTTCATCGCGGCGAGCAGATAGAGACGATCCCGGTCAGTGCTATCCGACGTGGTGATCTGATCCTCATCCAGCCGGGCGAGCGCATCCCGGTCGATGGCATCGTGCGTGATGGACGCTCGTCGATCGATCAGTCGCCGATCACTGGTGAATCGATGCCAGTGGAAAAATCTTCGGGCGACAAGGTGTTCGCCGGAACGCTCAATGGGCAGGGGGCACTCGATATTGAAGCGACTGCACGCGCACAGGATACCGTTCTGGCGCGCATCATCCGCATGGTGGAAGAGGCGCAGGACAGCAAGGCTCCGACCGAGCGCTTTCTCGATCGCTTCGAGCAGATCTACGCGGCAGCCATCATCGGCATCACCGGACTGATCATCGTGCTGCCGCCGGCGCTCGGTCTGGTGGATTTTGAGAGCAACTTTTATCGCGCCATGGTGCTGATGACGGTTGCTTCTCCGTGTGCGCTGATCATCAGCACGCCGGCGTCATTCATCAGCGCGATCGCGTCGGCAGCCCGCAGCGGTGTGCTGTTCAAGGGCGGGGCGTATCTGGAAGGCATGGCGGCGATCAAGGCGATCGCCTTCGACAAGACCGGCACGCTCACACGCGGCAAGCCCGTCGTGACGGATGTCATCGCCTTTGCCCCCTCTACCGAGGATGAGGTGATCAGCGCCGCGGCGGCGGTCGAGGCGCGTTCTGAGCATCCACTGGCGGCGGCGGTGACGCAGGAAGCGGCACGGCGCGGTCTGGCTCTGCCGCCGGTATCCGAATTTGAGGCCACCTCAGGGCGCGGCGTGACTGGCGTGATCGAGGGTGTCACCATCCACGTCGGCAGCCCGGCCTTCTTCGATGCGGCGGCTGTTCCTGACGCGGTAAAGGAAGCTCAGCAGGCACTTGAAGCGCAGGGCAGAACGACCATGCTCGTGCGCCGTGATCTCACATTCATCGGGGCGATTGGTCTGGCGGATGAGATCCGCCCGGAAGCCAAAAGCATTGTTCAGCAGCTTCAGGCGCGGGGCATTCATGTGGTCATGCTGACCGGCGATAACCGCCGCGTCGCCGATCGGGTGGCGGCGGATCTGGGGCTGGATGGCGTTCATGCGGAACTGCTGCCAGATCAGAAGGTTGAGGCGCTGACGGCGATTCAGAAAACCTACGGGGAAACGGCCATGGTGGGCGATGGTGTCAACGATGCGCCGGGGCTGGCGAGCGCCGATGTGGGGATTGCCATGGGCGCGGCAGGAACGGATGTCGCCCTGGAGACTGCCGATCTCGTGCTGATGGGGGATCGCCTCGAACTCATCCCGTATGCCATCGCCCTCAGCCAGCGGGCGCGGCGCGTCGTCTGGCAGAATATCAGCTTCTCGATCGCCGTCATCGTCGTGCTGATCCTGGGGGCTTTCTTCATTCAGCTTCCTCTGCCTGTCGGCGTGCTGGGGCATGAGGGAAGCACCGTCATCGTCGTCATGAATGGGCTGATCCAACTGCTGCTCATCCCGGAACTGCGCCGCCGCCGGGGCGAGCTGGCCATCTAGAGGCTGTTCACTCCAGCATGATCTCGCGGCGCTCCCGCGCAGACTGGTACATCGCAAGCACCAGCCGCAGCGAGCGCCGCGCTTCGCGTCCGTGCGTGGCGGGCTGCCGTCCTTCCTGAACGGCGCTCAGAAATTCGATGATCTGTTCCCGATGGCTGTAACCATAAACTGAAGGGGGATCGATGGCTTCGCGCGCCAGCATATCGCGTTCTTCCTCCAGCCGGTCGCGCACTTTCCAGAAGACCTTGCGATTGAGCGCTGTGCCCCCAACCTTGACCGATCCATGTTCGCCGAACAGCGCGATCGAGCCTTCCAGATTTTCCGGGAAAGTGAGCGTTGAGCCTTCCACCGTCCCCAGCGCGCCATTCCTGAAGCGCAGCACGCTCACGCCGACATCCTCTGCCTCCATGCGATGCGCCAGCGTATCGGCGTAGCTGAAGACGCTCAGCACATCGCCCATCAGCCACTGAAGCGCATCAATGTGATGGATGCTCTGGTTCATCAGCGCGCCGCCATCCATGGCGATCGTGCCATGCCAGCCGTCCTCGTAATAGGACTGCGGTCGATACCAGCGCACGGTCGCGCTGCCGAGGTAGATGCGCCCCAGCTCGCCCTGGTCGATCAGGCGGCGCAGTTCCCGCATAGGCGGGTTGAAACGGTTCTGAAGCACCACGCCCAGCGCAACGCCGGCACGCTCGCAGGCGGCGATCAGCGCGTCTGCGTCTTCCAGCGTCAGCGCGATCGGTTTTTCGACCAGCACATGCTTGCCTGCTTGCGCCGCGGCGATGCCCATTTCGGCGTGCATGCCGGACGGCGTACAGATCGTAACGATGTCGATATCCTGCCGGTCAAGAATGCGGCGGTAATCGATATAGGCATCGCCTCCATACTGGCTGACGAAATGCTGTACGCGGCTGTCGATCACATCACAGGCGGCCGCCAGCACAGGCTTCCTGTCCTCAGGGATATCGCGCATCGCTTGGGCATGGCGCGGGGCGATTCTTCCCGTGCCGATGATCCCGACTCGCAGTCGAGGTCTGTCCATAAGGTCACTTTCTTCTTGCAGGGCACACTTGTGAGCTTACGATAGCGAAGTCTGGCAGATGAGGCAAGCGGTGATCAGGCGGGCGCTTGCTCGGCGGCGGGCTGGCGCAGGACGGCAAGGCTGACGAT
>SZPD01000153.1 GCA_030263515.1 Anaerolineae bacterium CFX9
GAAGCCGGCGATCGCGTTGATCGGGTTGCGCAGATCATGCGCAATCGTGTTGATCAGCGCTTCCCGGCGCGTTTCGATGGCCTGCTGCTCGGTGATATCATGCAGCAGGACCAGCCGGCTGCCATCGTGCAGGGTGGTCGCCATGCCGCTTGCCAGCCGGCGGCGCGGCAGGTGAACCTCAAGGCTCTGGTCACCCGGTCGTTGAAACAGGTTCAGCAGCGCCGCATTCTGATCAAAGATGTGCTGAACGGACGCACGCAGCAGACGATCCACAGGCATGCTCAGCAGGGCGCAGGCAGACGGATTGGCATGCGTGATGATGCCGTCTGCATCCGCGATCAGGACGGCTTCTGCCGATCGCTGAAACAGGAAAAGCCCTGCATCGAGTGGGATATCCTGCTCAGATCGCGGGTCGATGGGATGGCGGTTGGCTGGTGCGGTCATGATTCGGGTGAAAAATTGCGTGACAGGCTGACGTGATCGCGAACTTCCTGAAGCGGCGCATCTGCCGCCAGGGTGAACGATGTTCCACTCGGAAAGGTGACAACGGAACCGCTGGCGCTGCGTTCCACCGTCACGCCGTGCTGTGTGATCCGCACCGGCGCAGGCCAGTGAAACGCGCCGCCCGCCCAGGCGCGCTCTGCATTGATGATCCGCACGCCCCAGACGCGCAGCAGCAGATGCAGCGGGACGACGCCGAGCGTGCTGCCGCGTTCGCCGAGGCCTTTCGCCTCATCGGCATGATAGAACTCGTAGAAATGCTTGTCACTGCGCAGGACTTCCACCTGCGTATTGAGCAGGCGCAAGGCGATCTCTGCCGCTTCTTCCAGCCGTCCCTGCTCAATCAGGCTTTCGCCGATCAGCGTGTTCCAGAACACCCACACCCCGCCCGCACCATGCTCATGGGATGGATCGAACGCCGGATCGTCGGATGCGCACATGGTAACCCCGCTGTGGCGCAGAAAACGCTCGCTGAGGACAAGCCGGATCAGCGGCTCGCGATGTTCGTTGGGAATGTTGATCGCCCACAGCGGCAGCACACCGCTCAGATCAAGCCGCGTCAGATCGACGGTTGCGGCGCTGACCCTGTAATTACGGATCAGCCCATCCACCCGCAGTCGATCCACCCGCGAAAATGCTGTGTGTGTAGTGCAGACGCCGTGTCCGCGTGTCCAGATGATCTGCTCGGTCGTAATCACTTCTTCGACGGATCGCCCCGCAGCATCCGCTCCGGTGATCAGCACGGTCGCTTTCGGGCGGTGTTCATAACCGCCTTCCATGTGGATGATGACGCGGTTTGGCGGATTGAGATCAGCCGCGATGAACTGTTCCTCGTCTCCGGGGGCGTCTTCGATCAGCGAGATGCCTTCAGGGGTTGCGTGCGTGTCCCGGTCGCGGCAGCGATAGTGCGCGCTTTCGGGATGCCAGAAGTGGGACAGGTGGCTTTCAAGCTGGCCGATCCGCGCCTTGAGCGCCGGGTCGTTCGGTTCTCGCAGATAATAGCTGATTTCATGCAGGCTGAGCGCTTCTGAAAGCAGAAACGCCAGCAGATCCGGGCTTTCCGCAAGGGTGATGTCCGCATTCTGTGCCCAGGGCATGCCGATGGCAAAGGTGGGCATGAAGCCGTAACCGGTCTGAATGTCTGCGCTCCATTCGGGAACGCCGTCACCGTCGCGGTCGAGATCGGCGGCAAACCAGCGTTCGAAGAAAGCGCGCAAGCCGGGATAAACAGCGCGGAGGAAATCATCATCTTCAGTGTACTGGAAGATCCCCCATGCCAGCCGCGCCAGGATGGGGAGGCACATCAGATTCTGGCGCTGCCCGGCAAGACCGGGTTTCCAGTCGATCCAGCCGTCCGGCTGCTGCACGGCGAGATAATTTTGCACGAGTCCCTGCGCCAGCGCTGGATCAATGGAGGCTGTGCCCAGCCCAAGCAGGTACGCCAGCGTGGGAAGCTGCCCGCTCCAGCCGCGAATATGATCGCTGCCATCCTCGCGCGGGCTGAAGCCGCGCCCGGTATGGCGCGCTGCGACGAAGGATGCATGCGGCAGGCTGGAGGTTGGGCGCAGGAATGCCCCGACGATCTGGTTTATGCCGGCAGCGATGACCGCGTCGTGCGCTGCGTGCCCGGTTTCGATGTGCGGCATCGCGCCTGAAGCCGTCTGTATCGTTTTGAGCAGCGCCTGCCAGTCCTGCCTCAGCCAGTGCCGCGCCAGCCCCAGCGATTCAGTGGCGTTGCGCAGCCCGCTGTGCGCCCAGCGCACGCTGAGCTGACCTTCCGGAGGCAGCTCCAGCGTTGTATGAAGGCGGCTGCCGTTATGCGCGACGCCTTCAATCTCGCCGCGCCCGCCTTCCAGCAGCACGACCGGCTGAAGATTGCCGACCACGCGCAGAGTCAGGGCATGACCGCCGCCCATCTCCGGCGGAAGCGGGATCAGCCGCAGGGGACGTTCCTTACCCTCGATGCCGACGAAACCCATCAGATCGAGACCGACAGAGATCGCCGCCGTTCCGGTATTTTTCAGGGTGAAGCGCCCGCCCACCGCGCGCGATTCGAACACCATGTATTCGGCGCGCAGTTGCAGTGTCGGGATGATTTTGGCGTTGACCTGCACATAGTTTGGGGTGAAGGCGGTGATGAGAGGGGGGGTGCTGTAGGCCTGATAATCGCTGATGGTACGCTGATCTACCGTCCAGATCGGCACGAGCGCTGCCAGCCCGGCGCGCCCGCCATAGCGTGTGCTGAACGCCAGCGCCGTCGTCCCCGCGCTGCCCGGTGACAGCTCCCATACCTGATCATCCGCGTAGTGCGTCGCGCTGAGCCGGGCGTCAGCCGCGATGGTCAGCACATACGGATCCTGGGGGGTGAGCTGCCACTGGCGCAGAGTCATGGTTGATAGCGTTTCCTGAAGGTTCAGCCCCCGCCAAGCTGCCAGGTGCCATCCACTTCGTTGAAGCGGAACTGTTCTCCATACAGGCTGTAGATGATGTGATAGCCCGGCCCTGGCGTATACCGGCTTCCGGACATTGAACCGCCTGCATTATAAACGTATGGGCTGACATAGCCGAATTCTGGCGTGACTGCATAACCGAGCGCATCACGCACCGTCTGGGACTCGCGCCACAGCTTGCCGAAACCGCGTTCCGGCACGATCAGACCATCCCCCGGCGAAGGTATTTCGGCGAGCACTTCACCATCGGCGTAGGTATCCGGATAGACCGACCATGTCCCGCGCCCCTCTTCGGTGATCACCAGCACCCAGATTTCATCCGTAGGCTGCAACCAGAACATCCGCCCGCGTTCGTACAACTGCTCGGCGACCTGGATTTCAGCGACCACCGGCGTTGGAAAGCCCGACGGAAGTGGAGTGACGGAAGGCGTCTGGGTTGCGCGCGGCGTCTGCGATGCCTGCGCTTCAAGCGTGCGCTGTGCCTGGGCCTGAACGGTTGCATCCGCGTTGGCAGTGGCGAGCGCTTCAACCGTCGCGGCGGAAGCTGCTGTCGCGGCGATCGCGCCTGCGTTCTGCGTCTGCTGGAAAGCGATCGTCGCCTGGGCAACGGTCTGTGTCGCCTGGAGGGTTTCGGCGGCGCTGGTGGCGAGCATCGCGCTTGCCAGCGTAGCGTCGGCGGTCTGGGTGGCTGCGCTTGCCACAGCTTCGGCGTCGGTGGCTTCCGCGGTGGCTTCCGCACCGGCCGTCGGCTCAGTCTCTGGTGTCGGCGTCACCACAATATACACGACCGTCGGCGGCGAATTCTGGCAGCCGCCCATCAGCATCAGTGCGAGCGCGACGAAGAGTAGACTTACAGTAAAGCGTATTGGCATAGGGTTCTCCATCATGACCTGTGCCATTGTATCAGAGGCACACTCAGATGCAACCCACCCACTCCCCGCCGTATTGCCGCCGCGCCACCAAACTTAATCCAGAACTCATGGTGTTTGTGTTAAAGTAGAATTATCCTGAATCGTTTACTCAATTCTGTCTCGAAGGTTTGACAGTATAACTGACCATGACGACCCATGTTCCAGCGCTGCCCACAGCGATCACGCTCAACAAGACCGAAGGTTTTCTTCAGATTTCATGGAACGATGGCGCTGAGTGTACCTATCCGCTCAGCCATCTGCGCGAAGCGTGCCCGTGCGTGGAGTGCCGCGGCGGGCATGGACGGATGGGGAGAGAACATGATCCCGATAACCTGCTCAGGCTGACGCCGAAGCGTTCCTACGCCATTGAGACGATCGAGCGGGTGGGCAGCTACGCTATCCAGCCGATCTGGGATGATGGACATTCAACCGGCATTTACACCTGGGATTATCTGCGGCGCCTGTGCCCGCCTGTGGAATAAAGCCATGTTCAACGATCTGCGTCACGAATGGGCTTTTATCAACGCGCTTCTCGATCAGCGGATCGAAGCGCTGGAAGTTTTCGATCGCTGTCTGGCAGAGGGCAATCCCCGCCGCTTTGAGGTCTACATTCAGAACCTGATCAGCCAGAATCCGCCGCCGCTGGCGCTGCTGCTGGAACTGACCGACGCGATCCGCAGCCGGGTGTTCAACCTCAGGCAGGATCAGCTTGCCGGGCTGAACACAGGCAGGGCGGATGTACAGATTGCACAAATCTTGTATGAGAATTTACGGGACTGGTCAGAGGCACTCAGCGTGGCAGCAGCCCGTCATTCCGGGCAGGATGACGCTGCGACGCTGCCGGGCGGGCATGCTCACTAAGTGTTGTCAAGTCCTCATTTTCAGGTGACATTTGCCTGTATTTCTGGAAACATAACGTCGCCCTGCTTGAACAATCCATAAAAGTTGCTATCATCACAATCGGTTGTAAACGATCTGATTTACCGGTCGGACTACAGCAGGAATTGTACGCCCCAAGAGTTGTGTGTTAAGGAGTTCCAGAATGAAGGCTTTTAGTAGCAAGCTGTTTGCAGTGTTCATGCTTGCCGCTCTGCTGATCGTGCCTGCGATCAGCATCAGCGCGCAGGATGAAGTGACCCTGGTGTTGTGGCACGCGAAGCAGGACGCCGAAGGCGACGCTCTGCTGTCGATCATCGATGCCTTCCAGGCCGCCAACCCCGGTATCACCGTGGAGCAGGTCTACAATCCCAGCGGAACGATCCAGGACAGTTTTGTAGCTGCGGCTGGTTCGGGCGAAGGTCCGGATATGATCATCTGGGCGAATGACAGCGTGGGCCCGTGGGCGACCGCTGGTCTGATCGCCGATGTCAGCGGCGTGGTCAGCGACGAACTGCGCGCCCAGGCGAGCGATACTGCATGGGGTCTGTTTGAGTTCAACGGCGGGCTGTGGGGCATTCCGTTCAGCGCCAAGACCCTCGCATTCTTCTACAACCGTGCGCTTGTGCCCGATGCTCCGCAGACGTGGGCTGAAGTTCTCGAAGTCAGCCAGGAACTGGCTGAAGACGGCGTGACAGGCCTGGCTTTCCAGAATGGTTTCTTCCACAGCGCGGGCTTCCTGTACAGCCTCGGCGGCTCTCTGATGGATGAAGATGGCAATGCCGCTTTCGCTGAGGGCACGGATGGCGCAGCCGCAATGGATGCCTATCTCCAGTTCCATCAGGATATGTATCTGCTGGGTCAGGACGCCAGTTCCGGCGTCGTGATCGACGGCTCTTCGCCGAACCCCGGCTTCCAGCAGGGAACCGTGGCGATGGTTTATGACGGCATCTGGAACCTGGCGCAGTACGAAAGCGACCTCGGCGACGACCTCGGCGTGGCGATCATGCCCGCGCTGGATAACGGGGTTGTCCCGGCGCTGTTCGCCCAGGGCGAAGGTTTCTATGCCAATGCCTCCATCCTCAATGACGAAGCCAAGCTGAATGCCTTCCTCGCGTGGGGCGCGTTCATCACCGGCGTTGAGGGACAGACGATCGCGGCGACTGAAGGCGGCCTGCTGCCCGTCAACCCGGAGATCGAGCTGGAGAGCGAGAACCTCCAGACCTTCGCCGAGCAGTTCGCGCTGGGCACGCCGTTCCCGAATCGTCAGGAACTGGGCGCTTTCTGGGGCCCCATGGGCGATGCCATCACCGCGGTAGGACAGGGTGGGCAGACCCCGGCGGCTGCGCGCGCAGCGGCATACGACCTGATCCAGGCGAGCATCGACGAGATGCACGGGATGTAGTCTGGCGATAAACCATGCTGCAAGCGATCAGCGCTTCGCAGTGATCTTCTAAAGATCGAGTGCCGGGGCAGGGTTGTTTCATCAGACCCTGCCCTGTGCTTATACGAAATAGACGAGGGGTTTATGGCGGCGCGAGTAGATAATCAGACCATTCCCCGGCAGGACAGCGGATTGTGGGACAGCTTTCGCCAGGGGCTTCGTGCCAGCGGCGTACCGTGGTTGTTCATCCTGCCATCGCTTGTTGTGATGATGCTCATCACCTTCGCCCCACAGCTTTACCAGATCGTCATCTCGTTTCAGGATTTCCGCGTCGAAAACCTGGGCGGCAATACCCCGGCGGTTTTTGTCGGGCTGGATAATTTCCGCCGTGTGCTTTCAGACGGTTTGAATATCCCGAATTACAACTTCTTTCCGCTGCTGGGGTTCAACATCGTCTGGACAGTGGTGAACGTGGCGCTGCATGCCAGCATCGGGCTGGCGGTTGCGCTTGCGCTCAATGCGGAAAATGTGATCGGCCGTCGCATTTATCGCGCCATTTTTGTGCTTCCGTGGGCGCTTCCGGGTTATATCACCGCGCTGATCTGGAACAATCTCTGGCAGCAGAATGACGGCGGCATCAACCTGCTGATCGGCAGCGTCAATCGGGGGTTGGGAACCAACTTTCCGACGAACACGAACTGGCTGGGCGAACTGCTGTATCGCCCGGTCGATCTCCGCTCGATCATGCCCTATCTCATCGTCATCTTTTCGGTGCTGGTGGTCATCTGGCTGGTGCGCCGCACCTCTGCGATGGGGCTGCGCGATCCCAAAACTGGCAGGCTGAACATCGAGCGAACCGTTTTCAGCATCGGCGGGATCGTCATTCTGGGCGCAGTCGCGGTTTTCACCCTGCTGGATATTTTCACCGGCAGCGTGGCGAGTAATCGTGCCGTGGCGCTGTTTGAGCGCGCTGGCGCGCCCACGCTGGCGTTTTATGCTGTGCTGATCGCCAATGTGTGGCTGGGGTGGCCGTTCATGATGGTCGTCGCCACCGGTGCGCTGCAAAGCATTCCGGGCGATCTCTACGAGGCAGCAGATGTGGATGGCGCGTCCAAATGGCGGCAGTTCCGCAGCATCACACTGCCGCTGCTGCGCCCGGCGATGGTTCCTGCCATCATGCTCGGCACGGTATGGACGTTCAACCAGTTCAACGTGATCTTCTTCATCACGGCCGGTGGACCCAGCGGGCAGACAGACCTGCTGATCACACAGGCATACAAGCTGATCCAGCAGGAACAGCTTTATGGCGCGGCAGCGGCATTCAGCATCGTCGTATTCTTCGTGCTGCTCGTGATCACCCTGATCCAGAATCGCGTCACCCGCGCCACCAAAGCCTACGACGAAGCCTAGACGGAGGATAGTTTTCAATGACCACGCTCAAAACCACCTCCGCCCAGACGGCAGTCGCCAGCGCTCCGGCGACGCCTGCCCGCGAGGTAAGCACTGCCCTGAGATTGTCTCCCCGTCGGCGCGGCATGATCATCCGCCAGATTCTGATTCAGCTTTTTCTGCTGACCGTCACGGCAGTCGTGCTTTTCCCGGTGCTGTGGATCGTCTCGATGGCGGTGGATCCGCGAGGAGTCACCCGGCCGACCGATCTGAATCTGATCCCGGCAAACGCCACACTGGATGCCTTTTATCGTCTGCTCAGCCAGCCGTTCTCGAATGTGCTGCCGCTGTATTTTGGCGATCTGCTGATGAACAGTCTGTTCATTGCGCTCGGCGTTTCAGTCTTCACAGTGGTGCTCGGATCGTCAGCGGCCTATGCTTTTTCGCGTTTTCGTTTCATCGGACGGCAGTCGGGTATGCTGAGCTTCATCATCCTGCTGCTGTTGCCGACCACCGGCACGGTCATCCCGCTGTACGTGATGTTCAATTCGATTCAGTTGAACCGCACGCTCATCCAGGCAGTGCCGTCGCTGTTCAACGGCGCGCTGATCGCCGCTCTGATCTACATCGTTTTCGTCATCGTTCGGTCATTTGGCAAGCCCAATCCCGATCGCTGGCTGAATCCGTCTCCACGCGCCCTGGTGATAGGCACTGGCGTATTCGTTTTTGCCCTGCTGACCGTCATCCTGCTGATCATGTTCCAGCGCAGCCCGGTCTATAACACGGTCATTGAGCGTCCCTTGTCAGCGCTCAAGGCAGATCTCGATTCCGCGCAGAGCGCTTATACGCAGCGGCAGAACAGCCTGGCGCAGCGAGAACAGACCGCGGCACGCCGTCAGCGGATCGCAGATGCCGCCGCCGATACGCTGCTGACCCTTCAGGGGCTGCGTGAGCGCGCGGCGACGGCCGACCCGGACACGATCGCTGCGGAGATCGAGACCCAGATCAATGAGGCGCTGGCGGCGGGCATTGCAGAAGATGATGATATTCTGATCGCGCTGCGTGCCGCCGAAAGCGCCATCGAGGCGGGCGGTCAGTCGGCCGCCGTCGCCGCGCTGGATGAAGGTTTGGTGCTCATCGCAGAAGAAGCAGAGAACGCCGCCAGCCGCGCAGCGAGCGCCGCAGCCGCAGCGGAGGAAGGGCGCACTAATCTGGCAAACGCGCAGGTGGTGCTTGACGAAGCGCGGGCGCGTTATGATGCCGGGGCTGGCGAGTTGATCGGTCTGCGTAATGCCGCCATCCTCCAGTTTATGCCGATTGCGGTGATCGCGTTCATCGGCGCGCTTGCCGGGGCGGCGGTGATCTGGTATCTGGTGCGGGCGGTCAGCGGACAGCTTGAGCCACGGACGCTCATCAACATCATGCTGATCGCGCTGCTGGTCAGTGTAACGATCGGCGTGGGGCTGATCGCGCTGGAAGGGCGCATGGCGATCCGTACTGGCGCTCAGGGGCAGACGCAGGCGCTGCGCACGACCCTGCTGGGGTTATCGCTGGCGTTCGCGTCTGGCGGGCTGCCATTTGCCATCTGGAACCTGAAAGGCTACTTCGATACCATCCCCAAAGAGCTGGAGGAAGCCGCCCTGATCGACGGCGCGGGACTTCTCGGCACATTCATTCGGGTGATGGTTCCGCTGTCGCTGCCTGCTTTTGCGATCGTCATCCTGTTCAGCTTCATGAACGGCTGGACGGAGTTCATCCTGTCATGGATCTTCCTGACGGGCGAAACGCAGAGCTACACGCTGGCGATGGCGCTTGCGACGATGGCGAACGGAGCCAACAGCGCGCCGCCGGACATGCAGAAATTTGCGGCGATGTCGATCCTGATCTCGCTGCCCATTCTGGTGCTGTTTTTCGCTTTCCAGCGCTGGATTGTTGGCGGTCTGGCGCTTGGCGGTGTCAAGGGATAGAACTTGCCAGCTTCGTAACGTAACGGCAGCAAAAAAACGGGATGCCGCCGGGCATCCCGTTTCTGATGGTATGGCAGCGGGCAGAGAACGCTATTGCCCCGGCGAAGTCAGCAGGCGGATGATCGGGCTGCCGAGCAGGCTGGCGTTGCAGGCGGCGACATCGCCGATGCCGTCGTCTACGCGCACGGCGGGCATGGGCGCGTCCGGGTTGAAATAGTTGTAGACCAGCCGCGAGCTTTCCGTGATCAGCGGCTCGGAATCGCTGAAGTTCAGCCAGACCGGGTTGTGCAGCATCATGACGAAGATATATGCCCCGCCCGGGCTCAGCACCAGCGCCGCATCGCCGTGTGTATCGTTGATCCAGCCGTGCTTGTGCGCCACCGGAACCCCTTCAGGAACGCCAACCTCGATCAGCGTGCCGATCCGGTTGCCGCTCATCACTTCGATCATCGTCTGGCACTCGCTTTGTGTGAACGCGCCGGGCAGATTGTCCATCAGCAGACCGGTTCCGTTGGCGGCGCACTGATATAAGCCGTTGAGCAGCGCGCCGGTCTCGCTCACGGTCATCTGGTTGAA
>SZPD01000558.1 GCA_030263515.1 Anaerolineae bacterium CFX9
CCTCAAACCGCAACTGGTTTGAACGCCTGATCCAGACCAATATCCGCAATCTGGCTGGCGTGCCGTCGATCATCTATGGTCTGCTCGGCCTGTTCGTATTCGTGCGCGCGCTGGGCTATTTCACCAGCGGCCAGTTCGTCGGGGTCACCGATGTCAATGGGCGCACCATTCTCTCAGCCGGCATGACGCTCGGACTGCTGATCCTGCCGGTGGTGATCATCAATGCGCAGGAAGCCATCCGCGCCGTGCCGCCCTCGATCCGCGAAGCCAGCTATGGCATGGGGGCGACCAAATGGCAAACGATCTGGAAGCAGGTGCTGCCCGTTGCTTTCCCCGGCATCCTGACCGGCGTCATCCTGTCGATGTCACGCGCTATCGGCGAGACGGCCCCGCTGGTGGTCATCGGCGCATCGACGTTCATCGGGGTTGACCCGAACGGCCCATTTTCCAAATTTACCGTCGTCCCGATCCAGATCTATCAGTGGACGGCGCGCCCGGAAGCGGAATTTCAGCGCCTGGCAGCCGCTGCCATCCTCGTGCTGCTTGCGCTGCTGCTGACCCTCAACTCCACGGCAATCATCCTGCGTCAGTACTACAGAAGGAAGCTCCAGTTATGAGCACTGCGACCCAAACGCGAACGATCGAACTCAAAAATCTGTCCGTTTACTACGGCTCGAAGCTGGCGGTTGAAAATGTCAACTTGACGATCCAGCGCCAGCGCATCACGGCGTTCATCGGCCCTTCCGGCTGTGGCAAGAGCACGGTGCTGCGCGCGATCAACCGCATGAACGACCTGATCCCGGATGCCCGTGTTGAAGGACAGGTGTTGTTCGGCGACGAAAATCTCTACAGCCCGACCATCGACCCGGTGGAAGTGCGCCGCCGGATCGGCATGGTCTTCCAGAAACCGAATCCGTTTCCCAAGAGCATTTTCGACAATGTGGCTTACGGCCCGCGCCTGCTCGGCACGCGCAACAAGCGGGTGCTGGCGGAAATCGTCGAAAACAGCCTGAAGCAGGCGTATCTGTGGGATGAGGTCAAAAACGACCTGAACAAATCCGGACTGGCGCTTTCCGGCGGGCAGCAGCAGCGTCTGTGCATCGCCCGCACGATCGCGATCGCGCCGGAAGTCATCCTGATGGACGAGCCTGCCTCGGCGCTCGACCCGATCGCCACGCAGGCGATCGAAGACCTGATGAAGGAACTGGTCAAGCAGTACACGATCGTGATCGTGACGCACAACATGCAGCAGGCACAGCGCGTCTCTGACTACACAGCGTTCTACAGCATCCGCAAGGACGAGCATATCCCCGGACAGGAAAAGCGCTGGGGCGTGCTGGTTGAGTTCAACCCGACCCAGAAGCTGTTTGAGACCCCCACCAACGAAGAGACGGAACGCTATATTCGCGGTGAATTTGGATGATGCGAGGAAACCGGCGGCAGCGGTGAAGAAAACGCCTCGCCGCTGCCCGTCTATGTGCTGCCGTCAGCGTCTCCGGCGTTCGCCCGCGCATCCTCATCAG
>SZPD01000154.1 GCA_030263515.1 Anaerolineae bacterium CFX9
CTCCGCCACCCAGTCGTACACGAGTGCCTATCTGAACTGACGGAGGCAGCCGGCGCTGAGCCTCAACCACGGGATCGAGGCTCAGCGCTGATGATGCTCCGGAACGGATCGCCGGGCTGATTCGGCTTCCCGGTTCACTTTCCCCAATCGACTGCGAGTACGCCCGCCTGCTCAAGGCTGACGACGGCGTGAAAAAGCAGCGTTTCGCCGCTCACGAAGCTCACCCCCCAGCGATCATCTCCCAGCGGCTCGGCATAGGTCGTCCAGTCATCATAGCCGTTGAGCGCCTCATCGATGCCATCAGCCGTATAGGCGAGGTTGATCGCCTGATGGCGCTGTTCCGCCTGTGCCGCATCATCTTCGAGGATATTGGGGTCGAAGATGTCGCTGATCCAGACCTCATCATATTCATCCACCGTGACATACGCTGTTACGGCTTCAATGCCGCGATAAAATGTGACCTCCCACACCTGTTCCCAGCGATTCCAGTCGTGCCAGAAGTCCCAGTCATCCGGGCGATTGTTCAGCCATGCCAGCATCTCGGCGTCATGCAGCACCGCATCCAGCACCAGCGGCGACTGATGCGCATACACCTCACTCGGCAGCGTGCGCGGAACCCACGACTCACTGATCTCCAGCGTCGTCTGATTGATGACGGCGTAACCCAGCCATTCATCGCTGTCTGGCGAATAGAAATCGATATACCAGTTGCCGTTCTCATCCGGCCCTGAGGCGTTCGGCACGTAATCCGGATAGTTCTCCAGCCAGCCGGTGAACAGATCCGATCCGGCCAGCACCTCGACCAGCGCCTGCGCGGTCGGATTATCCTGCGCCAGCGCTGCGGCAGGCAGCAGGCAGGCGGCCAGCAGCAGGATAAGGACAAGTCTCAGCATTTTCATGGGAAGGGGTCTCCTCATTCTCAGCGCGGGATCAGGATTCCCTGCGGTGTGTGCGTGAAATTCGGGAAGATCTGCTCGATGGCCGGGTTGCGCATCCGCTGGGTCAGCACTTCAGCCAGGACATCGCGGTAATCGGTCGTGATCGCCAGATCGCCATCGTTCAGCCGTTCGGGGGCAAGTGTTGGCCAGTTGGCATAGACGCGCCCACCGCTGACGCCGCCGCCCATCAGCAGCATGAAATTGCCGTGCCCGTGATCAGTTCCCGCGCTGGCATTCTCGACGACGCGCCGCCCAAACTCGCTCATCGTGACGACGGTGATGTTCGCCATGTGATCCTGCACATCGGTGTAGAAGGCATGGAGTCCCTGTGCCAGCACGGAAAGCTGTGCGCTGAAGAAACCGCCCTGTGTTCCCTGATTTTCGTGCGTGTCCCAGCCGCCGAGATCGATGCAGGCGACCTCCAGCCCGACATCCGCCTTGATCAACTGCGCGATCTGCTGCATGCCCATGCCGAAGCCCTCGTCGTCATTCGGATACTGCGCGCCGTTGGCGGGCTGGTAATGGGCGACGCTGATATCACGCAGCATATCGACCGTATCGAAGACCAGCCGCGCCTGCGCATCGAGCCGGTCTTTGGGAGCTTCAACGCTGTAGAGGTTCATCAGCGTCTGCTGGGCGGCGCGCAGCTCGTTCTCGCGGCCGCGCAGGTGGAAATCGGCAATCGAGCGCAGTGACAGCGGCACATGCGAACCTCGCAGTGAAGTGGGGACCATCGCGCCGATGCCGACCGCGCGAAACGGCGACTCATTGCGGGTGGCTGCGGTTTCCAGGTGACGCCCGATCCAGCCGGTCGCGGCGCTGCGGTTGCCCGGCAGCCCGTATTCCATGAACTGCATGGCGTCGAAATGCGAGCGCGTCGAGTCGGTCAGCCCGGTGGCATGGACGACTGCCAGCGCGCTGGCGCGGTAGAGATCGGCCAGCGGCGCAAACGACGGATGCATGCCGAAGTAGCCGTCGAGATCGATGGCGGCATGCGCCCCGCTGCCCGGCTCACCGACGCGCTGGGTGGGGCGCGCGTCATAGTAGTGCGCGCCGTCGCCATACGGGACGATCGCGCTCAGACCGTCAATCCCGCCGCGCAGGAAGATGACGACCAGCACATCGCCGCGCACATCGGCCTGCGACTGGGCAAACGCCATGCGCGGCATCCACTGCGGAAAGAGATTCGTACTCACCCCGATGACGCCCGCTGTGCCGAGCATCTTCAGAAAGTCGCGGCGTGACTGGTTCATATTCATGGCTGATCCCTTGCACTATGCCTGTCTTCAACTGGTCAGGGTGGGGGTTGCGTTGAGCGCTCATGGTCACCGCCACTGATACTGCGGCGACGCGAACAGCATGCCGAACAGCATGCCGAGTTTGTTGGAAAGCAGCGCGGGGGTGACAGACTGCTGCTCGCCTCCGCCGTCGGAGACGAAGTCGATGTAGGGTGTCAGCGCGGAGGGCGCTGCTGCCGCCCCAAAGACCCGCTGCGCCGCCTGCGCCACCAGCTCGCCTACTGTCTCAGGCGAGTCGATCAGCCGATCGAGCCGCGTCGCCATGCCGGAATCCGGTTCGCTCCATGCGGCATGTGTCAGGCTCATGGCAACATTCCAGCGCGCCAGCAGCCCGTTCGAACTCAGCCACGCGCCGGCAGCGTCCGGATAGCCGTTTGGCGGATTCCAGCCGTAGGGGGGCTGCGCCAGATCTGCCAGATGTTCCTGCATCAGCCATTCGTTCAGGTAGCGCGTGCCGGTGATGCGCAGCACGCCGATGAAAAAATCGAGTGGGCGGCGCAGTTTCTGACCGGCGGATGCGTAGAACTCTGGCGAGGTCAGGATGTGGCGCAGGACGGGCACGATCGCGCCGCGCGTTTCCCGCCAGATGCGGGCGCTGCTCTCGATCAGGCTGTCCGGCGGCGTATCGCTGACGAAGCGCACGCACAGCTTGCGACAGATGAAACGCGCCGTGGACGGATGATTGACCAGCAGGCTGATCAGATGAAGCCCGTCTTCAATGCCGCGATCGGCGGGCATCTGATGACCGAGCAGCGTCTTTGGATCGGTGTCATGCATCTCTGGGTCGAAGTAGAAACCGCTTGCCGTGCCGTTATGGATCGTCCAGCCGGTGAGCGCGCGCGCCGCCGCCTGCACATCGGCTTCGGTATAGCCGCCTGCCACGCCCAGCGTGTGCAGCTCCATCAGTTCGCGGGCATAGTTCTCGTTCGGGTGTTCCTTGCTGCTGTACGCCTGATCGAGATAGGTCAGCATCGCCGGGCTTTGCGCCGTGCCCAGCACCAGATCGCGGAAGTTTCCCAGGGCGTGGCGGCGGATCACCTCGCGGTGCATGATGACGAGATCATGCGCCAGTTCGTCTGCCGGGACGTTGAAATGATCCGTCCAGAACTCGACCATGCGCTCGTAAAGCTGGCGTTCGCTGTGAACGGCGCGCAGGATCATCCCCTGCGTCAGCGCGTTATGCACGCGCCCATCGAAGCCGAGGCGGTGGACAGTGCGCCGATCCATCGACAGGATCGGCAGGTGGCGCATGACCTCATCGCCTGCGAGATCATCGATCGTCTCTGGCGCAAGCTGGGCTTCCAGCCAGGCATCCGCGCCGATCTGGCGGATGCGCGCCACATCCTCCGGGCGCGGCGCATACGTCACGCGGTTGAGCAGATGCAGCGCCGGATCGGGAACGCCCTCATAAACGCTGCTGCCCTGCGCGGCGGCGACCGCCTGCGCCCAGTGGGTCATCAGTGCGCTGCCTGCCAGCGCAGCACCCGCCAGTTTCAGGAAATCTCGTCGTGAAGACTGCATAGGCACTCTCCGGGACTCGCATCGACAGCTTCACTGTAAACCGCGTGTATGCCCGGAGATTTGACGAACATATGACGATTCCGTCACAACTGACGGCAGGTGTGTTTACTACTCGATGGGGAGCGCTTCTGTCAGGTAGGTGCTGCGCCAGCGTTCGAGTGCGCCTGCCTGGGAGGAGAGACCGTTTTCGCGCATCACGGGGATCACCCAATCCAGCGTGCCAAGCGATTCCCAGTACACGCCGAACTGTCCATAGGCCAGTGTGGAGCCGAGCCAGTCTTCGATCTGATCGGAGAGCTGGATCGACTGCCACAGGTTGTTCTCCGCGCTGTCGAACTGCCCGTTGATCATCTGTGCCACCCCCAGGTTGCGCAGCGCGATCGCCACTTCCAGCCCGTCATTCAGCGCGATCGCCGCCTGAACGCCCGGTTCGAAGTGGCTGATCGCCTTGTTCCAGTCCCCGGAGACAGCCGCCAGCGTGCCAAGCTGCTGATACAGCCGCGACCGCAGCGCAGGCGGCGCATCCGGCAGTTGGATGGCTGCCATCATGGCTTCTGCGGCGGCGTCCCGGCTGCCGTTGGCAAAACCGACGCAGGCATCGGACACTGCGGAAGCCGCCGCCGGCAGCCCTTCGACGCGGATCAGGCAGGGTCCCAGCCGCCAGCCGCGCCAGTCGAGAAAGACATACTGGTTTTCCAGGTCTCCGAACTGTGGTGCGAAATCGGCGGCAGACATGATCAGGTTTTGCGGCGCATTCAGCGTGATGACATCAAATTCGTAGGTGTACTCATCGGCCATACTGCCGCCGGTATCACTGCTGATCGCTACGGCAACTTCGGCACGGATGCTGTACGTGCCGATATCCGGCAGATAGAGGGTTGAATCGAGCAGCTCGTCGCGGTAATCCGCGCCCCATGCCTCAAACTGCGGGGTGCTGGCGCTCTGCGCAAACTGAAATTCACTTTCGCCGGGTGAACGCAGAGACACATCCATTGAAATGCGCCCCGTGCCGTAGCTGTCTGTCAGCCAGAGCGCGCTCCAGTTGATGCGCAGCCGCAGCCCGTGTCCCTGATCGATCACCAGATATTCAACCGGGGGCGACCATTGACCGAACATCTCCAGCGCCAGCTCATCCGGCGCATAGACGATATGCGGCAGCGCCACCGTTTTGACCAGCACATCGCTGTCGTCGGGAGCCTCGCGCGCGACCAGCCCAGCAGAAGATTCTGCCTGGATCGGGGGAAGCGAAACGGGGGTCTCTATCGGATAGACGGTCGGGATCGGTTCCTCAACCTGTACCGAGACGACGCTGCACGCACTCAGAAGCGCCGCTGCTGCAAGGCGGACGATCAAGAGGGCACGGCGAGTCCTCATTTAGCCATTTCTCCCGGTCTCGGCAGGCGGATGGTCATCGTCGTGCCAGCGTTCAGCCGGCTCTGTGCGCTGACCGTGCCGCCGTGCATTTCGATGATCTTGCGCACTGTCGAAAGTCCCAGCCCGCTGCCGCTGCCATGAGAGCGGGCGCGCACCAGCGGCTCGAAGATGCGATCGGGCAGAAATTCCGGCGGGATCCCCTCACCGTTGTCCTCGAACTGAATCAGGTAGGCATTCGGCTGGGGTTCCAGGCGGATACGCAGCCTGCCATCAGCGCCGGAATATTTCAGGCTGTTGTCGATCAGGTTTTCAAAGGCGCGCGTCAGTAGATCGCGGTCGCCTTCCAGCGGCATCGGGGATGGCGGCACATCCATTTCCATCGCCTTGCCTGCCTGATGCGCGCGTTCCTCGTGCGCAAAGAGCGCCTCTTCAAGGATATCCGCCAGATCGTGCTGTCTGATCTCCAGCGGCACGTAGGCCAGGCGTGCATCAAAGAGCATGCTGTCCACCAGCCGCGCCAGCCGCTGCGCCTCATCCTCGATCGTGCTGATCGACCTGCGCCACGTGTCCGGCTCGATCTGTGCGGACTGGCGCATATTTGCCGCGTGACCGATGACAGCCGCCAGCGGATTGCGCATATCATGGACGATCCGCCGGATGAAGTTCTCGTAGAATGTATTCTGCGCGCCGCCCGTTTGCAGGGATCGGGCAATCAGGGCATAGGTGTTTCGATCAAGAGGCACTGCCTGGACGGTATACCGGTTGTTCTCACCTGTCGCCAGCGTCTGAAGCGCAATCCCCTGCGTGCTTTGCGCGCGCTTGAGCAGCATCTTCAGGGCGGGGGCGATCTGCTTTCTGCCGCCGAGCAGATCCCGCGCCGCTTCGTTATGCCAGTGAACCCGTCCCTTTGAAGTGCAGATCAGAATACCTTCGTTCAGGTAGCCGGACAGCGCGCTGTAACGCCTGATCCAGCGCCCACGTGCCAGATAGGCGCGCAGCAGGCGGATCAGACCGAGCGCGAGCAGCCCGATGCCCAGCAGCGCCCAGAGCAGCAGGATTTCGTTGACGACCCGCACGGTCACCAGCGGCACGTTGGCTGCCCGCGCCATCTGATCGAACAGCAGGGTCAGCCCAATCCATGCCACGACAGCCAGCAGGTAGAGAAGCCTGTACATCCGCTATCCCTGCACCAGCCGATAACCGATGCCGTGAATCGTCTCGATCAGTTCGTCTCGTTCCAGCTTGAGCTTGCGCCGCAGCGCCGCGATATGCCGGTCAACGGCACGCTCATAGCCGATCCAGGTCGTATCCCAGACCCGGTTGAGCAGTTCCTCGCGCGTCCATTGACGATTCGGATTGAGCGCCAGAAAGGCAAGCAGGGCGAACTCCATCGGCGTGAGGTCGATCTGGCGGCTGGCGCGGCTGACGCGGAAATGTTCCATATCGATCTGGATATCCCCATGCAGGTTGATCGTCTTCGGCTGCGTTTCGCGGATGGTTTCGCGGCGGATGTGGGCGACAGCGCCGAGCGTCGCCCGGATCTGGTTGGCGAGCGCGTTGTTATCCCACGGCTTGGTCACAAAGGCGATCGCGCCCTGACCCAGGCTTTCCACCTGCCATTCAGGATATGAGGTCAGCATGATGATCGGGATGAATCGTTCGCGGGATCGCAGGCGGCGGCAGACTTCCAGTCCGCTCATCTGGCGCTGATCGCTTTCGTCCAGCACCACATCCAGCAGCACCAGCGTCGGCTCGCGCTGATCGACCTTGCGCAGCGCTTCCTCACCCGTTGCGGCGGTGTCCACGTGGTAGCCGAGCCGCGCCAGGTACGTGCTCAGCGCCGAGCGGATGTTTTCTTCGTCGTCCACGATCAGGATGGTAGGCTGGAATTCGGTCATGAGGGCGGCAGAAAAAATCCTGTTGATCGTCAGCATTTATTGTACGAGGATGTTGCTTCTGGCGCGCGGCTGGCAGAGAAGAAGTTCATCAGAATCCGGGATGCGGCGTATGGAATGGCATCGATTCTGCGTCATTCTATGCGACAATAGAGGCATTATCGTAACATGACAGCCTGAAAGACACGGAGAACCCAGAGTATGGTTGCCAATGAAAATATGCGCGCTCCAGTGCCGGATCTGCCGGCGGAGCCTGAAATTCACGACAATATCCTCGGCACGATGGGCAATACGCCGATGGTGCGGCTGAACCGTGTCGCCGTTGGCGTGCGCGCCCAGATAGTCGCCAAGGTCGAATATTTCAACCCCGGCGGATCGATCAAGGATCGCATCGGCACGTACATCATCGAGGATGCCGAACGCACCGGCAGGCTCAAACCGGGCGGCACTGTAGTCGAGGCGACCTCAGGCAATACCGGCGTCGGGCTGGCGATCGCGGCGGCGATCAAGGGCTATAAGACCGTGTTCGTCATGCCGGACAAAATGTCTGAGGAAAAGATCCGCGTGCTGCGCGCTTATGGCGCGCGCGTTGTGGTCACGCCGACCAATGTCGAGCCGGATGATCCGCGCAGCTACTACAGCGTTGCCCGTCAGATCGTCGAGGAAACGCCCAACAGCATCCTCGCCAACCAGTATCACAATCCCGTCAACCCGCTCACGCATTACGAGACGACCGGCCCTGAAATCTGGCGACAGACGGCGGGCAAGGTTGATGTCGTGGTGGCGGGCATGGGCACGGGCGGCACGATCACGGGTGTAGGGCGCTATCTCAAGGAGCGCAACCCGAAAATTCAGATCGTCGGCGCTGATCCGGTCGGCTCGATCCTCTACGATTACTTTTACACCGGCAAGATGACCGAGGCGCACAGCTACAAGGTGGAAGGCGTCGGCGAAGACTTCATCCCATCCGTCTATGACTTCAGCGTGATCGACGATGTCGTGCGCGTCAACGACAAGGAATCTTTTCTGATGACGCGCCGCCTCGTGCGCGAGGAAGGGATGCTCGTTGGCGGCTCATGCGGGCTGGCAGTGGCAGCGGCGATCAAGTATGCCACGGAGCGCGATCTCGATGAGGACAAGATGGTCGTCGTGCTGCTGCCGGACAGCGGCTCACGTTACCTGAGCAAGGTGTTCGACGACAACTGGATGCGCGAGAACAGCTTCCTGGATACCGGCTGGACGGATGCGCGAGTCTCCAGCGTCCTGGCGCGCAAGACGCGGCAGGAAGTCATCGTGGTCACCACGACCGAACCCGTCAGCGCGGTCATCGACAAGATGAAGCAGCACGACGTGTCTCAGTTCCCGGTGGTGGATGAGAATGAACAGCTTCTGGGGCTGGTGACCGAGGTGCGGCTGCTGACATTCCTGCTCAACGGCGGCGCGTCCGATACGCCGATCGGGCGGGCAGACGCGATCGATGCCAACGTGCCGACGCTGACGCCGGAGACGCCGATCGAAGCTGTGATGAGCGTGTTCGGCACGTCGCCCGTCGCGCTGGTGACCGAACGTCACCCGGACAAGGCACACCGCGTCGTCAGCGGCATCATCACCAAGATCGACCTGCTCGACTTCCTGGCGAACCGGACGTAAGCGGCTGACACAGCGCATCTTTCTAAGGCAGGGCGAACACGTCGTCCTGCCTTTTTTGTGCGGATGTTCAGATCAGCGCGGTTTGCAGGTCGGCGATCAGATCGTCCACATGCTCGATGCCGACGCTCAGGCGCACCAGCGCATCCGGGACGGCGATCGGGCTGGTGGCAGTGCTGGCATGCGTCATGCTGTAGGGATGTTCGATCAGGCTTTCAACCCCGCCCAGGCTTTCCGCCAGTGAGAACAGCTTCGTCCGCGAGACCATCGCCCGCGCATACTCGGCGCTCTCCAGGATGATGCTGATCATGCCGCCCGGCAGCTTCATCTGTCGCTGAGCCAGGGCATACTGTGGATGGCTTTCCAGCCCCGGATACATCACCTGCTGGACACGGGGATGATCTTCGAGGAACTGCGCGATCTTCGTCGCGTTATAGCTGTGACGCTCCATGCGGATGCCGAGCGTCTTGATGCCGCGCATGACGAGGAAGCAGTCCATCGGACCAGGCACGGGACCTGCGGCATTCTGGAGGAATTTCAGTTCCTTGTAGAGCGCCTCATCATTGAGCGCCAGCAGCCCACCGACAGTATCGCTGTGCCCGCCGAGATATTTGGTGCTGCTGTGCATGACGATATCTGCGCCGAATGTCAGCGGCTGCTGGATCGCCGGGCTGGCGAACGTATTATCGACCGCCACGATCACGCCTTCCGGCGCGCCGCCAGCCAGCGCCGCCATATCTGCCAGCGCCATCAGCGGGTTGGTTGGCGTCTCCAGCCAGAGCATGCGCGTCTGCGGCGTGAGCGCCTCCTGCACCGCGCCTTCGCGGCTGAGATCAACCCAGCTAAAACGCAGTCCATAGCGTGCCCAGACTCGCTCGAACAGCCGGTATGTGCCGCCGTAAACATCGCTGCCGACGATGACATGATCACCGGGGTTGAGCAGCCGCATCACGGTGTCGATCGCCGCCAGCCCGCTGGAAAAAGCCAGCCCATAGCTGCCCCCTTCCAGGGCGGCGATCAGGTCTTCCAGCGCGCGCCGCGTCGGGTTGTCGGTCCGGCTGTACTCATAGCCTTTATGTTCGCCCGGCGCGCTCTGCACATAGGTCGAGGTCTGGTAAATCGGCGTCATGATCGCGCCGGTGGTGGGGTCAGGGGGCTGCCCGGCATGGATGGCGAGCGTATCAAGATGATGCTGATCCACGGAATATCTCCTCCGTAAATGGATAGCTGATGGATGGTGGCA
>SZPD01000155.1 GCA_030263515.1 Anaerolineae bacterium CFX9
CTGCCGCCGCGCGAAGCGCAGATCCTGCGCCTGCGCTATGGGCTTGAGGATGGGCGCGTCTACACCCTGGAAGAAGTGGGACAGGCGATCGGGGTCACGCGGGAGCGCGTCCGCCAACTGGAAGCCCAGGCGCTCAACCGCCTGCGTCAGTCATCGGCGCACATCATCCTGCGGGATTATCTTTACGAGGATTAGCAGGGGGTCGCTGCAGTGCGCGTACGTTCACGTGGACTTGTTTTTGTCTCGCTGGTACTGGTTGCGCTCGGCGTTCTCCTCCTGCTGAACAATTTCTATCTCCTGAGTGGTTTCAACATCACATCGCTGCTGCCGCTGCTGCTGGTCGTCGTCGGGGGTGTGCTGCTCCTGCGCGGCGATATCAGCAGCACAGATGCGCGCACCTTCGGCATCACCCGTGGCAGTGTCGAATCGGCGACGCTGGAAATCAGCGCTGGAGAGATCGATGTCAGCCTGCGCGCGCTGACCCGTGAAGGAAGGCTGATCGCTGGACAGTATGCGCCGGATGCCCGTCCTACGCTGGATGTTCAGGATACCCATGCCGTACTGCGCATGGATCGCGCAGCCACTTCATGGCTGTCCTTTGCAGATTGGGATATCAGCCTGGCTCGTGACCTGCCGTGGGATATTCAGGTCAGCACACATCTCGGTCAGGTCAATCTCGACCTGAGCGGTCTGATCACGCAGTCGGTCTCCGTCGGTACAGGGTTTGGGGATATCCGGGTAGTCTGCCCGGATGAGGTGTTCGAGCAGATTTCCCTGCGCTCGGCTCTGGGCAATATTCAGGTGCTGACGCCGACCGGGATCACCGCCCGGATCACAGTGTCTGGCCCACGGATGTTCAGAGTTCACGCAGATGGCGAACGCTACGAACAGATCGGCGAGCATGTCTATGTGACGCGCGGCGCAGATCCCGCCGCAGTACAGGTTTTGGTGGACATCAAAGGCACGTTCGGCGATGCATATCTCGCCTGAACGTGATGAATGACGACGCATGAATCCGGGTACGACCAGCTTTATCTTCCGCGACGGGCTTGAGAGTGATATTCCCGCCTGCCTCAGGCTGGATCACAGCTACGAGACGGATCATGTCTGGCAGATGACCGTTCATCATGACGACTCACGCCAGTACGAAATCCTGTTTCGGATTGAGCGCCTGCCCCGGCTGATCGATATCGAGCAGTATGCAGACGAGCAGCGCCTGCGATCTGTGATTGAGGAAGAACAGTGTTTTCTGGTGGCTGTGGACCGTGAGATACGCACCGATGTTCTCGGCTATCTGACGATGCGGCACGACAGGGACTACAAGATCGGCTGGATACGCGATCTGCATGTCGGGCGGCCTTACCGCCGCCGAACCATCGGGTCTCGCCTGCTGAAGATCGCGCGCGCCTGGGCAAAGGAACGCGGAATCACCCGCCTGATGATCGAGATCGGCACAAAAAATGTTCCGGCGCTGCGTTTCTGCGAAGATATGGGCTTCACTTTCTGCGGCTTTAACGATAAATACTACCTGAATCAGGATATCGCGGTCTTCTTCAGCCAGACCCTGCGGTAAAAGGCAGAGCCTCTGATGGAAGCGCCAATCGCCTACCTCCTTTCACTCATCAATGAGACGCTGGCCGCCGCGATCGTCATCGTCTCCGTCTCCATTCTGCTCTACAACCTGACGCGCAATCGTCATGACCGTGTGGCGCGCACATCTTCGGTGCTGCTGGCATGTGTGACGGCCGCCTACATCGGCGATGTCTTCATCTCGCTCGGACCGGGCATGGGGACTTTCCAGGCGACGCTGCGCCTCCAGTGGATCGGGATCGCGTTCATGCCCGTGGCGACCTTCCATCTCTCGGATGCGCTTCTGGCAACCACGGGACTGCCTTCGCGCGGTCGCCGCCGCCGGATCATCCGCGTCCTCTACGTCATCAGCGCGGTCTTCATGCTGCTGGCTGCCTTCACCGATATCGTGATCCGGCCGATCGCTGTGCGCCCACAGTATTTCGTCGGCTCATTTGCCAGTTTGCAGGCAGGCCCCGGCTTCGGTGTCTACGCGCTCTACTTTCTGATCGTGGTGGCTATCGCCTTTAATAACGTTGGGCGAGCGCGCAAACGCTGCCTGACGCGCCGAACCCGCCGCCGGATGGGCTATTTGCAGATCGCCATGCTCACACCGGCAATCGGCATTTTCCCATTCTCGATCCTGCTCGGCCCCGGTCAGGAATACACGCTCACAGGTCTGATGCTGGTCAACCTGGCCAATCTGGTCGTGATCCTGATGCTGCTCTTTTTATCTTATCCCCTCTCCTTCTTCGGGTCTCGCATTCCTGACCGTGTGGTCAAAATCGAGCTTCTGCGCTTCATGCTGCGGGGTCCGGCAACAGGTGTGCTGGCGCTGGCGACCATTCTGTTCACTGCGCCGGCATCGCGCATCCTCAGCCTTCCCGGACAAACCTTCATGCCATTTGCGGTCGTCACCGTCGTGCTGTTCTGGCAGTGGATGGTCTCGATCGCGCTGCCCAGCCTGGAAAAGCGGCTGGTCTATTCGGGTGATGATTATGAGCAGTTGGAAAAAATTCAGCATCTTTCCGAACGCCTGCTGACCGAGACGGATCTGATTCAGCTTCTCGAAGCCGTGCTGAGCGCCACCTGCGACTATCTGCGCGTCAGCTCAGCCTTCGTCGCCGCGATCAACAATTCTCATGGCGCGCAGTTGGTGGCGACGGTCGGGCCTGCCAAGCCCTCTCCACAGCTCCTTCAGGATGAAGCCCAGCATGTGCTGGCGACCTTCTCTGAGCTGGAAGCGCCTGACGAAGGACTCCATCTGGAGAAATGGGGAGGCTACTGGGTCGCCTCGCTGTACAGCCACCGTGGCAGCCCGAACGTTCAGAACGTGATCGGCGTGTTAGGGATTCAGGCACGCAGCGCAGTCATCGATCTGGATGAGGATGAGCGCGACATCCTTGCGCGCTACCTGAAGCGTGCCGCCCGTGCGCTCGACGATCTGGCGCTTCAGAAGGAAATCTATCTCGCGCTGGAAGGTTTGCTGCCGCAGGTGACGCTCACGCGCGAAGCCAGCGATCGGATGGAATACCGGCGCGGGCGAACGATCTCCGCCAGAGAAGAAGCGGCGCACAGCCCGGACTCGCCCGTGCTCGATCAGGAACAATTCCGGGAACAGGTGCGCGCCGCGCTCAAGCATTACTGGGGAGGTCCGGGGCTGACCAAGAGCCGCCTGCTGGAGTCAGCGCTGGTGCTTCAGGCGCTGCCGGATAACGATAACAACCCTGCGAAAACGCTGCGCGCCGTCATCTCGAACGCGATTGAAAGCCTGCGCCCCGATGGCGAACGGAAGATGGCAAGCCCGGAATGGACGCTGTACAACATCCTTGAACTTCGGTTCATCAAGGGATTGATGGTGAAGGAAGTCTTTCCCCGTCTATCGATGAGCGAGTCAGATTATCACCGCAAACAGAATGTCGCGATCCAGGCGGTCGCCGATCGGCTCTATCAGATGGAAATCGAAGCACAGCGCGCGCGCGCGAAAATATCCACCCCTCAAATCACCCTCAGCAGCACAACACCTGCTGCGTCGCCATCGAAGGCGCGCTGATCTTTTTCCGGTTTCCTCCGCGTTGAGATTCTTGACTCTAATGCTATACTCATTTACAGCATTGTGATGCGTTTTTCATGTGTTCCATGACCTTACCGAAGCGGTCTATACCTTTATTGTTAGTTCTTTAAAGGACTTCATCATGAACTCGTATCTGCAGCGCCGTGAACAAGCGCCTGCCCCACCCCCGCAGGTAGACGAGAGTTATTGGGCTTCTCTGCTCCGGGAGGAACCCTCAGAACCTCCCCCTCCTGACGAATCAGACTATGACTACCCTGCCGCATCTTCGTATGAGCAGCCTGCGCAGACGCATCCTGCCAGCGCAGATGGCACACCGCTGGAATCTGACTGGGATGAGATCAGGCGCGTTGCAGACAGCGATCAGGTGATCGATCTGGCAGTCGTAGGCTACAATCGCGGCGGGCTGCTGGTCGAATTTCGCTCGCTGCGCGGGTTTGTTCCCGCCAGCCAACTGGTCGAGTTCCCTTCGACGCCTAACCCGATCATGCGGCGTAAGGCGCTGGTCAGCCGAATCGGACAGACGCTCAATCTGCGGGTCATCGAACTGAATGCACAGCAGAATCGACTGATCCTGTCCGAGCGTGCGGCACGCGCGCTCCCTGGTGAGCGCAGCGGCATCCTGCATCGCCTCCGTTCCGGCGACACGGTGAGCGGGACGGTCACCAACCTGTGTGACTTCGGCGCATTCATCGATCTGGGCGGTCTCGAAGGGTTGATCCATATCAGCGAATTGAGCTGGGGGCGCGTCGGGCATCCGCAGGACATCCTTCAGCGCGGTCAGTCCGTGACGGTCATGGTACTCGATGTCAACCACCATGCGGGGCGCATCGCGCTCAGCCTGAAGCGTCTGCACCCGGATCCATGGGCCACGGTCCATGAGCGCTACAAGATCGGGCAGCCAGTCGTCGGCATCGTCACCAACGTCGTGGATTTCGGCGCATTCGCCCGGCTCGAAGAAGGGCTGGAAGGATTGATCCACGTCTCCGAACTGGCAGAAGGGCATTTTCTCCATCCGCGCAATGTGGTCAGCGAAGGGCAGGAAATACGCGCCCGCATCCTGAGCATCGACGGACAAAACCGGCGGCTGGGTCTCAGCCTGCGCGGGACTACCTGACCCGGAATGACTTGCTGACAGCCCCATGACGGCACGGGTATGCTCTCGTGCCGTTGTGTTTCATGGGCAGAAAACGAGTGACGGTTTCTCGAACATTTGGTATATTTGCGGCTTGATGACGCAGTACAGGAACGCACGCTGTGGCAGCTCAGAAACCCGGTGGAAAATCTGACGGCAAGCCCGCAGGCACGCCGACACGATCGAGCAGCGGCGGCAAACCCGCCCCGCCCCCCACAAAGCAGACCGGCAGCCGCAAGCCGAACGCCTCTCACCCAACACCGGAGGCCCCCGCATCCCGGCGCTATGAGGTCAAGCCGGAGTTCTGGGATCGCATTCTCGACGGGATTCCCCCCTGGATCGACGAGATCGCTGCCATCCTGCTGATCGTCTTCGGCGTCGTCTCGTTCCTGTCGCTGCTGAACGTTTCGTCTGATGCAACCATCTCAACCGCATGGTCGAATGCGCTCACCAGCCTGTTCGGCTACGGCAGCGCCATCGTCTGTATCGGCATCTTCGCCCTCGGCATCATCATCCTTCTGCCCAAGCTGGGCATCGTCATCCGCTTTCCGGCGCGCCGCATCCTTGCCATCGAGTTCGCCTTTTTCTCGATTCTGGCGCTGATGCATCTGGCGGCTGGCGATACCGAACTGCGCTCCGTCGCGCGGCTGGGTCAGGGAGGCGGGCAGGTAGGCTGGGCACTGAGTTCGGTGGTGGTCACACTCGTCGGCACTTCGGTCGCTGGCGGCATCTTCGCCCTCATCCTGGTCATCAGTATCGCCGTCGTGATCGGCATCCGCCGGGAACGTTTCGTCGCCTGGCTGAGGGAAACCAGCGCCGCGCTGAAAGCATTTGGCGAGGCGCGCCGCCCGCCGCCAAAATCACCCGGAACGGGGAAAAGCCGTCTGGATGAGGGGCTGGCGCATCCCGTGCGTGAGGATCACCGGGGCACGCCCGTGCTGGCCATGCCCACGGAAGCCCAGCGGCAGCGTGTGCGGACTCACTCGATCATGCGAATCCGTGTCGATCGCAGCAAGCTTCCCCCTTCGATGCGCCCGGTCAGCGCGCCGCCGGAGCCTGCTCCAGCCGGCGTAAAAGCGCCGCCAGAAGTGACGCTGCCGCCCATCGAAGAACCTGTCTCTCCAAAGCCGCTTCCCACGTCGATGCCGGTTTTTTCGCGCAGGGACAGCGACTTCAACGCCATTGGGACGCTGAAGGGCAAACCGGGAAAATCCGGCGGATACGTACCCGTCGAACGTCCGGACGGGCGCATCAAGCGCTACTTCACGGTCAGCGGGATGAAGGAACCCAAACAGGTTGCCAAGCGCGATCCTGCGCTGCCGCCGCTTTCTCTGCTCACCGATGTAGAGATCAGCCTGCCTGACGAGCGCGAGATCAATCAGAATGTGGTGCTGATCGAAAACACGCTGCTGGAGTTCGATATCGATGTCGATGTGGTCGATGTCAAGGTCGGGCCGACGGTCACCCAGTACGCTGTGCAGCCCTATACGGATAATAAAGGCGGCGCGCCGACGCCGGAAGTCGGTTTCAGCCGCACGCGGATCAGCAAGATCGCCTCGCTGCAAAGCGATCTAGCGCTGGCGCTGTCTGCCAAACGCCTGCGCATGGAAACCCCCGTACCAGGGCACAGCTATATCGGCATTGAAGTGCCCAACCGCAAACCCAGCGTCGTTGCGCTTCGCTCAGTCTATGAGAGCAAAGCCTATTATGAGCAGTCGCTGAAGAAAAAATCCCCGCTGTTCGTGCCTCTGGGCAGAGATGTCGCCGGGGCGGCGGTGGGCGTGGATCTCAGTCAGATGCCCCATCTGCTGATCGCGGGAACCACCGGCTCAGGTAAATCGGTCTGCATTGCAGCGCTCGCGGCGGCGCTCATCCTCGATAACACACCGGATGCGGTCAAACTGGTCATGCTCGATCCCAAAATGGTTGAGCTGAGCCGGTTCAATGGGGTTCCTCATCTGCTCGGTCCCGTCGAAACCGATCAGGAACGGATCATCGGTGTCCTGCGCTGGTGTACCCGCGAGATGGATCGGCGTTACAAGGTGCTGGAAGAAAATGCCGCCCGCAATATCGACACCTACAATCAACGGTTGGGCAGGCGTCGCAAGGACGAATACATGCCGTATATCGTCGTGCTGATCGATGAGATCGGCGATCTGATGATGAGCCACCCCGACGAAACAGAAAAAACGGTCACCCGCCTGGCACAGATGGCGCGCGCCGTCGGCATTCACCTCATCGTTGCCACACAGCGCCCCAGCGTCGATGTCATCACCGGTCTGATCAAGGCGAATTTCCCCTCGCGCATCTCGTTCGCAGTCGCTTCCGGCATCGACTCCCGCGTCATCATCGATGCGTCCGGCGCAGAAACGCTCATGGGGCGCGGCGACATGCTCTATCAACCCGCTGATGCACCCAATCCACGGCGTATCCAGGGATGTTTTGTCTCTGATGATGAAGTGAGAGCCCTGACGCAGTACTGGCGTGACTGGGCCGATCAGCAGCGCAGCGCGGGCAGCCTGCCCTCTCAGGCGCTTGCGCCCTGGGAACGCGGGCTGACGCGGCGCGAATTTCTGGCGGAGACGGATCCGCTGCTTGAGCAGGCGATCGCGCTGGTGGTTGCCGACGGCGAAGCCTCAGCATCACTCATTCAGCGGCGTCTCGGCGTGGGCTATCCGCGCGCCGCGCGCATCATGGATCTGCTGCTGGAGCTTCGAATCGTCGGCGATTTCAAGGAAGGCGGCCGCAGCCGTGAAGTGCTGATCAAGGACGGCAAAGACCCGTTCAAGGAACTGATCGACAAAAGGATGCGCGGCGGCTGACCTGGTTAACTGGCGCGTTCGATCAGAGTCGGGTTATCCACGGCAGGGGTGTTAACAGCGCGGGAAACCTCATGCGCCGTCAGCGCGTCTTCGTCAAACGGGCGCAGCAGAGGACGAAGCTGATCGGGCGTCTTTTCGGCAGGCGACAGCCACAGATCGTAATCCTCGCGGCGCAGAATCACTGGCATACGCTCATGATACTGACGCATAAATCCGTTTGCTGCTGTCGTGATAATGGTAAACGTCCTCAGCTCGTCGCCCGATACCGGGTCACGCCAGCTATCCCACAGCCCGGCCAGCGCAAAGATCGGCTGTGCTTTGGGGTAGATGTAAATCGGGAATTTTCCGCCCTCGCGCGCCTGCCATTCGTAAAATCCTGAGACCGGCACGATACAGCGTTTACGGCGCAGCGGGGTCTTGAAGGAGGCTTTTTCCTCAAGCGTCTCGGAACGCGCATTGATCATCCGCCCGCCGATGGTTGGATCCTTCGACCATGACGGGATCAGCCCCCACTTGTAAAGGACAAGCTCATCCCGCTGATCATTGCTGATCACGCCGGCGAACTGTGTCGGGGCGACGTTATAGCGGTCAGGGATATTGGGCGTGCTGCTGAGATTGAACTCCGTCTGAACCAGATTGGGATCGAGCGCCTGCACAAAACGTCCACACATGACGATCCCCTAACGCTTGCCGCGCTTTGCTTCAGGCGAGCGGCCCATCTCAGCCACCTGACGCACAATTGCCAGCGCGGCCAGCCCCAGCCCGATCACCTCGCCCGTCTGGATGCGGGCGGGTTTGCCAGTGCGGACGGCATCATCCTCAGCGGCGCGCGTGTAAAAGTAAGCGGCAAATAACCCGAATGCCAGCCCAATCACCGCGCCCAACAGGTAGGATTTCGTCTTCCAGCCTGTTCCATTCTCAGGAGTTCCCTGGTTCATTTTTCATCCTTTTCTCCCGGTCTGGAGCCGGTTTCAGCAAGTTTCAATACTATATGTTCGAGACGGGCAAATCTGCTACTCAACCCGATCGTGCGCTGGGCGATCTGCTCTGCTGCGGCGTCAGTTCGGGCGCTCATGCGGTGCGTCAGCGCCTCAAGCCTGCTCAAGGGTCGATAAATCGACTGATTGGCACGCCCCATCCCATAGATGGCAAATACCAGGAGCAGGTAAACGGGAAACAGGCAGATCACCGCCGGGCACAGGATCAGCAGCGTCAGCAGCAAATTCGAGACAAAGGCAGTGTGCTGAGGGGTGGGCAGACGCCATGCGATCAGGACCACACCCAGCAACAGGATGAATCCACCGACAACCGGCAGCACGATTTCTCTGCGCACCTGGCGGCGGCGATTCCGGCGGGTTTCCTCTAGTGACTGCTGTTCAGGGGTCATTGTCGTCATGAGGATGATTATACCACGCCGAGCCAATCGGGGCATCGAGCGCCGGGCGTTCTGGTACAATCCAGAATAGGTCTGCAAACACAATCACTGAGGTTTTTCATGATGAACACACACCTGCGCCTGTCCGCTGAAGTTGATGCAGCGCTCAAGGAAGGCCGTCCTGTAGTCGCCCTTGAGTCCACCCTGATCACGCACGGACTGCCACATCCGATCAATATCGAAACCGCCATCGCGATGGAGCACGCCGTCCGTGAAGGCGGAGCCATTCCCGCAACGATCGCCCTGATCAACGGCGAGATCATCGTCGGTCTCAGCGAAGCGCAGATCGAGCAGCTAGCCGGGTTCAGCGCTGTCCGCAAGTGCAGCCGCCGCGATCTCAGTATCGCTGTGGCGCGAAAAGAGCATGGCGCAACCACCGTTGCGGGCACGATGATCGTGGCGCACATGGCGGGCATCCGCGTCTTTGCGACCGGCGGCATTGGCGGTGTGCATCGGGGTCACCCGGAAGATATCTCGGCTGATCTCGTCGAGCTGGGGCGCACGCCGGTCGCCGTCGTCTGTTCCGGCGCAAAATCGATCCTGGATCTGCCGCGCACGCTGGAAGTCCTTGAAACGCAGGGCGTCCCGATCATCGGGCTGGATACGGACACGCTGCCCGCCTTCTATTCGCGCAGCAGCGGCCTGCCGATCGATGTGCGCGTGGATACGCCCGAAGAAGCCGCTGCCATTGTTCGCGCCGCAGGCTCGCTGGGGCTGGAACACGGGCTGCTGATCGCCGTGCCAGTGCCCGCAGAAGACGAAATGCCGTCTGAAGCTGCTGAAGCCGCCATTCAGAAAGCTACGGAAGAAGCTGACGCAGCCGGTATTCACGGCAAGGCGGTAACACCGTACATTCTCGCCCGCGTCGCCGAACTCAC
>SZPD01000156.1 GCA_030263515.1 Anaerolineae bacterium CFX9
AACCAGAAGGGTTCTCACGGGGTCTGGGGCGAGCTAAATCCGCTCGCCACTCATGCGCCGTGGGGGCTGATGCAGCGGCTGTCGCCCCTGCATGAGTGCGGCGGTGCAGGAGTTCCGCCGCACTCGTGGACGCGGTTTGCCGCGCCCACGGAACGCACCCGCCAGCGGAATGCGTCCCCAATCTGCACATCAGTGAAACGAGGATAAAGAAGATGAACCATCGTCAGACAATCACCGAAATCAGCAAACGACTGCCGCGTCTGAAGCGGCGCGATGTGGCGGAGGTACTCGAAGTGATGACCGAGTTGTGGCTTGAGGAACTGGCACAGCCCGGTCAGACAGTGACCGTTGCCGATCTGGGCAAACTCCAGGTCGATGTGCAGACCGTCCGCCGCGGCGGTGCCGTCGGACGGAGAACCGTCAAGCGGGTGTATGTGCGTTTTCGTCCAACCGGGAAGTTTCGCCAGGCAGTGTTGAGCGCCTATATAAAGGAAGGAACAGCGGAGTGAAAAAGAAGCCTAATCCCTACAGCGAACGGATGACGGTGAACCTGACCCCCGACCAGATGCGGCGGCTCGAAGAACTACGGAATGTTCGCAGCCGTGTTGGGAATTTCGTCAGCAAGAACGACCTGCTGCGCGATGCGGTCAATTACTACCTTGCCGCGCAGGAAGACCTGCCGGGATCGCGCAGAGCGATTGCTAAAGGTATTGAGTCAAAGGTGGACGCGCTGGATGGCAAAGTTGAGACCCTGACCACCATGCTTAGCGGTTTCATCGAGCGCGTCACGCGCCGCCGGGAGGGGTAGATGGACCGAAAGCAGATGTGTGTCGCCAACGTGCAGTACAAGAAGCCGTCCGCTGACGGTGCGAAGGGGTCAAAGAACCTGCTGCGTTATCTAACCTACCGCAAGAGCCGGGATGAACAGGCACGGCATGTCGCCGGACGGGAGCGCTGGACGGATCACGGGATGGGTAGTTCGGTTGGCGACATCGCGCAGCGCTGTGACGACCTCAAGAGCGAGCATGTGTTGACCTTTTCGCTCGTCGTGAATCCAAACCCTGATCTGATCGGGATGGTCGCGCCGGAGGAGCGGGAGCAGTTTGTCCGCGAATTGACCGAACAGGTGGTGGATGATTTTTTCGAGGCACGCGGGATCGACACGGGCATTGAGATGAGCTACGTCTTACATCATCGTTTGACGGATGACCCGCAGGCACCGGGCTTGCACGACCCGCATACCCACATTGTTTTGCCTGGAACGGTGTATGACGAGGAACACGGGCAGCGCGTACCGTTGTTCTTCAGTCGCAATCGCAAGGTGAACCACATCGAGATTCTGCATGATGTGACTGAGCGCACGATGGTCGAACAGATGGAACGTTATGTCGGACCCGACTGGGAGCAGCGCTACGACGAGTTATCTGCCATTCGTGAGCAGGAGCGCCAGATCATTGAGGACGAGCCGCATGGGGTGATGATCGACGATAAGGGTGAAAGCTGGGATGCCTGGTGCGGCACACGGCGCACCGACGAACAGCGAACTGCCGTTGGCTTTTATCGTCACTATCCCGCGCCAACAGAAGACGACCCGGATGCGCTCCGGTTGGAATTCCGTCCGCTGGCGACAGGACTGCTGCACGAACAGGCAGCCTTTTTCGCACGAGTGCTGGCACGGGAGATGAACGGCGACATGGACAAACTCAAAGAACTCGCAGGATTGCTTAACGGGATTAGTGCTGACCAGCGGGAGGCACTGATCGCAGAATTGGATGGATATGAACGGGCAGCAAGGAACCTATCGCCCGAATTTGAACTTTAGCCGAGAAAGCACACAGGGGAAAGAAGCGCCGACCGTCGGGAAACGAAAGCGCTCCAAACCCCTGTGTACCATCTAAAGGAATACGATGAGTATGACACAAAACGACGTTGTGAACAAGACGGACACATTCGGCACGCCGGGTGCCGGGAGACGCGATTTCCTGAATGCGCTCTATAAAGGAAGCCCAGACAACCTCTACCTCGAACTGCGCTGCATCCATCCGACCACCGGGGAAGCACGTTCACTCTGGGGACGGATGGGAAGCAAACATGAACTGGCAATCGCACTCAAGCAGGCAGAAGCATTGAATCGTGAGGGTTTCGGAGTGTACTTCGCCCCCTGCTTGCGTAAAGGAAAACAGGGCAAAGCGGAATCTGCCGCGCTCGTTCCCGCATTGTGGGTCGATATTGACTGTGACGGGGATGCCCACCAGCGCGACCAGAACTTAAGGCGGCTCAGCGACTTCGACCCCGCGCCCTCCTTCATCCTCGACAGCGGCGGTGGCTGGCATGGTTACTGGCTGTTGGATGAGCCGTTCGAGCTTCAAGGTGACGCTGATCGACAGAAAATCGCGGGTATTTTGCGTGGACTGTTTGCGGCATTAGGCGGCGATCCCGAATATGTGAAAACGGTGGCAGGCATTATGCGCCTGCCGGATTCGGTGAATACGAAGCCAGAGCGAGGGGGCGTGGTGACGATCATCGAGAATGACCCGGAACGGCGATATATCCTGAACGATTTTGCCTGGCTGGAAAGCGATGTGAGAGAAGAACGTATCGGGGATATGCGCGTGGTCACGCTCAACGGCAATGGACAGCATCCACTGCCACCCAGAACAGTATCTCGCCAGCGGAGCGCACAACGGCAGCCGCAACGCCGAACTCTTCGCTGCCGCCTGCCAACTGCGCGATGCAGGCTACAATCAATCCGATGCAGAACGGGAACTCGTCGTTCGTCATGTTGCTAACGGGAATGGGAGCGAGAATCCAGCATCGCGTGAGAAAGAAGCCCGCGCCACTATCGCCAGTGCTTTCAGTCACCCGCCACGTGATCCCATTGCTGCACCACGCCAGCAAGCGCGGGAAAGAGTCGATACCCTTGTTAGCCGC
The DNA here is from genome assembly GCA_030263515.1 of Anaerolineae bacterium CFX9. Taxonomy (GTDB): domain Bacteria; phylum Chloroflexota; class Anaerolineae; order Aggregatilineales; family Phototrophicaceae; genus Flexifilum. Next base: position 2,932 of record SZPD01000156.1, read on the forward strand.
TACCGCCGTGATGCCGCTGAGCCAGAGCGTCCGACGGTTGAGCAGGTGTGGGAAGCCGTCAATGCCTGCGCCGCACTCGATCCGCTGGAATGGGCAGAGGAACGCAAGCGGCTGAAGGCCGTCTCCGGTGATACCTTCCGTGTGGAAGACCTCAACAGCATTTACAAGCAGGCGCGGCGTGAGCTGGAACGCAGCCAGCAGCCAGAATTGTCCAACGCCCCACGTTATGTCGAGACCGAAGGCGGCATGATCTTCGAGAAGACCACCGAGCGCGGCACGACCCGCCAGACCGTCGCCGAATGGAACGGGCGGGTCGTCGAGTGGGTGATACAGGTCAACAATGATGGGCAGTCCGAACATATGATGCGTCTGCACCTGCGCCACGATGCCCACACGACGACACTCGATGTGCCCAGTGAACTTTTCGGCGATCCCAACGCTTTGCAGCGGTTTATCGCCCAGAAAGCCGGCGCGATCTACACCGCCTGCGCCGGGATGCACCGCCATCTGCCCAATGCCATCCTCAAACTTTCAGGGACATTCCCGACCCGCCAGACCTACCGTTTCATGGGCTGGACGCAGATCAATGATAAATGGGTCTATGTTTCGCCGTCACTGAGTATCAGCGCAGCAGGGGTGCTGGCTGAACCACACGAGGTCGAACTGGAAAGCCGCCTGCGGGATTATCACCTGAAGGAATCGGCATGGACGGACAGCCTGAGTGCTTTCAGTGCTGCCATCCGGGTGATGCCTGTCAACCTTGCGCCGACTCTGATTGCGTTCACCCTGCTGCCCCTCATTCAGCGCTTTCTGCCCGCCGCGACCGCCAAACCAGCCATTCACCTTTCTGGGACGACTGGCAGTGGCAAGAGCGAGATCGCGGCAATCATGGCGAGCTTCTACGGCGACTTTGCGCGCGACTCGCCGCCTGCCCAGTGGGGCGATACGATTAACACCGTCGAGGCGCTGGGTTACTCGCTGGCGGACGCGCTCTACTGGGTCGATGATTACAAAACGATCTACGCCGATACGCGCACCTTCTCGCGGCTGATGCAGAGTTATTCGCGCAGTATGGGGCGCGGACGGCTGACCCGCGAGGCGAAGCTGCGGCAGGAACGCCCCTGTCGCGGACATCTGCTCAGCACCGGTGAAACCACGCTGGAAGGCGAAGCCTCGGTGCTGTCGCGGATGTTGGTGCTGGACATCCCACCCTGGAAAGGGCGTGATCCGGGCGGGCTGGCGTTCAAACAGGCGGAGGTACTGCGAGCGCATCTGCCAGGCTTCACCGTGCAGTTCATCCAGTGGATTGCCCGACAGGCGGATGACAAGGGCTTCGTCCGGCAGTTGGCCGATAGGCTGGCCGCAAACACCGATGACTACGAAACCTATCTCAACACCACACTCGGCAGCACGGCGCACACCGGGCGCATGGAGCGCAACTGGGGACTGCTGCTCACCGTCTACCAGCTTATGGGCGATTTTCTGGCGGAACGCGGCGCAGTGGAAATCCTACCGGCGTGGCAGGATGCCATCCTGGAAACGGTGCGGCTCGTCCAACAGGAGCGGGCAGGCGATGCTTTCATCCAGGCGCTGGATCAACTGCTTGCCAGCGGTGAAGCCGACATCACCGCGTCACGGCATCCGGTTGAGCCTAAACCCGGTGTGAGCGTCATCGGCTACGAGGACGCGCATTACGTCTACCTGCTGCCAGAGATTGCTTACCGCGAAGTGATGCGTATCCACCCGCTGAAGTTCTCGACCGCTGCGATAGGCAGTCAGCTTAAGGAAGATGGCTGGCTGATACCGGGCAGCAGCGACAGCCACCTGACCATGCAGATTCGCGTCCGAGGGCGGCGAGTGCGTGTGTGGCGCTTAAAAGCCGAACTGTTTCGCGGTGACAACGGTGACTGCGGTGACGCAGCCGATGAAGCCGACGAAACCATTGCAGAGAGTATATGATTCTGTACGGAGACAGCGGTGACTCCGGTGATGCTGACCTAGGCGAAACAGGTGGGGCGGGGATAACGGGAGCGAATCCAGGTTATCCCCCGGCTTTTGTATACGCCTGACGCGACCGCACGCCCCGCAGCGGTCATTTTGCGTGCAGACCAGACCCACCGGCGCTATCCTTCCGCCTTCGCCGCAAGCGGACATCCGTAGACACCCGCCACTTTTGGGAGCAGACGATGTTGTGCATCGTCTTCTGAAGGGTGAGAAGGTTATGGGCAGCAACCACCACCCGAAAACCGTTGTTGTTGTTCCTGTTGTTCGGATTGTTGTTGTTGCGATACGACGCGGCGGCGTTGTTCTGATTGTTATTGAAGGAACCGCCCCGCAGCACCTGCCCGGCAGCCTGACTGACCGAAGCCAGCATCCACAGTATAGCGCAAAAACCCGCAAAATCGACTCCGCTGACGCGGAGAAGCAGCAAAGCACGGCGCTAACGCGCCGATGGGGGATTCCCCCAGACCCCCTTAGAGGCGCTCACTGCGTTCGCGCTGAGCGCCAGAGAGTCAGAGTTCAGAGACGCGCCTGCGGCGCTACAGAGTTCAGAGTGCGCTAATAGGGGCAGCAACCACCACCCGAAAACCGGGGTGGCTGTGCCTGCTGCTCGGATCGTAGCCGTCGTCGCGAGCCGACGCGGCGGCGGGGGCCTGATCGTAATTGAAGGAACCGCCCCGCCGCACCTTACTTTCTCCATTACTATAACCATCTATAATTTGATGGTTACTTCGGTCATTTTGACACCAATCATAGAGATTGCCTGCCATATCCAGCGCCTCACATGCCGCCCTACCGTGCGGGTACATGCCAACAGCCGTTGTGCGGCTTAAGCCTGCTTCACTGGTGTTCGCGCAGCCCTCTTGCCATTCGCCCCAGGGATATGCTCTCGCTTCTTTGCCACCCTGCGCCACCCACTGCCATTCCCATTCCAGCGGCAGGCGGATTTCAGCATTTTCGCCTATTCGCAGCACTTCTCCCGATGAATGTCGCAGTTCCAGCCCATGCAAACGCTGATTCAGCCAGCGCGCAAAAGCGACACATTGATACCACGATACACTGTCACGTGGCGCGTTGCTGATTTTTGTGTGCTGCTGCGCCATTTCCTGTCTTTTATATTCATCCGGCATCCCGTCCCACCAGCGAGTATCCGCAAAACCGTCATCCGCATCCAGAAAGGTCTGGAACTGTGCATAGGTGATCTGATACTGAGCGATGAACAGCGGCGAGATGACGATGGGTCCGATTTCTACTTCATGCGTTTTGATCGTCACCGGGTCAGGCAGCACTTCAACGGGCAGCCACACGATATCCGGCATACCATCAACTACGCCTACGCCAGCACGAGTATCGCCAATCACCGCCAGTCGGTCGCCAATGTCGCGGCGGCGCTCGTGGCTGACGGCAGTTTTTGGCAACATTTCTAGTTCGCGCAGCAGACGGTTTTGCTCTGGTTCAATGAAATCCTTTTCGACTTCGTTCAGTTCCGGGTTCAGCCGCGCCTGCATCGCGTACACCAGCTTGAGGCGCTCGGCAGGCCAGCGCAGATAATCGAAGTCCTTCTCTGGCTCACGCTCGCGTTTCGTCTGCCAGTCATGGGCGGCGGTTCGCACCTGCCGTAGCAGGATTAAATCTTCCTGCGCTTCGGCAATCCAGTTCTTGAGGCGCTCCCAACTGCGGAACAGGGCTTCGTGCGCGACTTCGATATACGCCACACCATCGCTGTCGCCTGTCTGTAGTAAGCGACCAGCGACGAAAGCCTGCCACAGCGCGACGGCGGGGGGATCGCCCGGCAAAGCGGACTGGGCGGCGCGACGACGGGTCGCCTTGCCATTTTCCAGGTCAATGTTGGTCAGGGGCAAAAACACCCGCCCCAGTGCTGCATCAGCGGCTTCCCCATGCGCCGCTGTGATACCTGCAAAGAGCGCGTCGGCGTGGCTGCCGATTGCACCTTCCACCCCGCCCATAGACTCATAAGCGCGGCGCGTCAGCCGTGTGCCTTCGCGGGCGGCATACAAGCGCGTGAGGGTGAATTCCAGGAAAGGCAGCGCCCCTTCCAGGGCGGCGTTGCGGGCGCGCAGTTCAAAGACAATCTCCGAGACGAGTCCATCTTCAAATGTCAGCCCGACATCGGGCAGCAGGGCGGGCTTTTGGACGGCCTCGTAGAGTTCGCTGATACTCATCGGCAGCACCGAGACCTGATTGCGGGCGATGAGCGCTCCCAGCGTGCCGTAGTGCATCGGGCGGTCATAAAAATCAGCCCGCATACTGAGGACGATGAACAGGTTGCCATCCGGGTCGCTGGCGGCATAAGTGAGCAGGTCAATGAAGCGCTGGCGCTCGCTATCGTCTTTCGTTTGCGTGAATACTTCCTCAAACTGGTCAATGTAGAGCAGCACCCGCTTACCAATGGAACGCGCCAGACGTGAAAGATACTTCGCCCCGCTGCTGAGGTCCTGCTCCAGCGCCGCAAGTGAGCCGCCAAGGGCACTGTGCAGAGCATCGGCAAGGTTCTCCAGCGGGTGCTTATCGGGGACAACGCGGGGCAGGATACGCCACTCTGCGCCGAGCCTGGGCAGCAGTCCCGCCATGACAACGCTGCTCTTACCCGCGCCACTCGGTCCTAACACAGCCAGAAAGCGCTCACCGCTGCTGAGGCGTTCTTCTACCTTTTGGCGCAGCTCGTCAATCAGCGTGGTGCGCCCAAAGAAGTCTCCCGCATCGTTTTGGGTGAAAGCGTTCAAGCCCTTGTAGGGGTTGCGCGGGTCTTTTCCCACAGGCAAAGTCGGCGCAACCTCTTTCGGCACGCTGAGCGCAGCGGCGGCGGGATGGTCGCCCGTCAGCGCCTTGAGCAGCTCGCCTAACCCCATGCGATAGCGCGCCCCGCGCAAATCGGCATACTGGATTTTGTGTTTGCCCGCTGGCACACAGCGCAGCCAGTCGTCGCCATCCGCCCAGACAGGGTAGACGGTCTTTTTCTCGGCGGACGCGATAGCTAACTCCCAATCCACATAATCCGAGGCTTTGGAAGCAGGTGTCGCAATCCACAGGACGACATCACACGCTTTGATAGCGCTGAGAATGGCTTCTTCCCAGTTGCGTGTGCCGGGGATCAGCGCCTCATGGTCAATCCACACGCTGAGGTGATGGTCGGCTAAATCCTTGCGGAGGTTCTTGACGAACTCGATGTCTTTGCGGCTGTAGCTGATAAACAAATTTGACATCGCTACTCCTCACAATCACGCTGCGATGATAGAAAAACACGAAAAAAGGGAATATGTTCGGGCATAGGCGTACTCGGCAGTTATGAACAGGCGAACTCCCCTGAATTATAGACTCTTCTTTTCATCTTTGCTCTGACTCTGCCGCATCCAGCCGCCCAACAAGCGTCCGATTTCCTCGATCATGCCGCTGACATGCTCGTACTGCCCGCTGTTCAGCCACGCCCATTGATACGCCAGGCGCAGATACAGCCGCAGCGTGGTCAGATAACCATCGGCGGCGCGCAGATGCGCTAAACGCTGTTCCCCGCGCTGCGCGTTGGCGTGGAATAATGCTTCCTGAAAATCAAGCGTCGCGTCACCGAGCCGCTGCACCACCAGATAGCGCTGCGCCTTCGGGAATTTTTCGCAGTGCGGCAGCAGCCATGTCAGCAAATCAAAAGTACGGGTGAAAATGACCATTTCTTCAGCCATGAGCTATACCTCATTGTACGGTTGGGATAATCTGTGGTTAGCGTACCGCAAAGCGGCGAAGGGTAAACGCGGAGGACTGCCCGCTGCGACCTTCGAGCATCAGGTAGCGGATAAGCTGGTGCAGCTTCAGGCGGAATTACGCGACAGGACGTATCGCCCCGGCGACTATCATCACTTCTTCATCCATGAACCGAAGCGCCGCAAAATCAGTGCCGCGCCCTTCCGGGATCGGGTGGTGCATCACGCCCTGTGCAACCTGATCGAACCCGTATTTGATGCCCGGTTCATCCCCGACAGCTACGCCAATCGTGTAGGCAAAGGCACACACGCTGCTGTTGACCGTTTACAGGCGTTCGCCCGCCAAAATCGCTGCGTACTGCGGATGGATATTGTAAAGCATTTCCCATCGCTGGATCACGCCATCCTGATGCAGGAAATCGCTGCTGTCGTTCAGGATGCGGATATGCGCTGGCTCGTCGAGCAGATTCTCGCCAGTGGCAAAGATGTGCTGAAAAACGAATACCAGATGGTCTACTTCGCCGGCGATGATCTGTTCGCCGTCAACCGCCCACGTGGATTACCAATAGGCAACCTGACATCGCAGTTCTGGAGCAACGTGTATATGAACCCGTTTGACTGGTTCGTGCAGCGTGAGTTGGGCTGTAACGCCTATCTGCGCTATGTCGATGACTTTGCGCTGTTCAGCGATGACAGGCAGCAGTTGTGGGACTGGAAAGCCGCCATCGTCGAACGGTTGGCACGCTTACGCCTGACCGCTCACGAAAGTGAAGCGCAGGTCATGCAAACCAAAGACGGCATCCCCTGGTTAGGCTTTGTTGTCTACCCAACCCACCGCAGGCTCAAACGTCGCAATACCGTCAACTTCACGCGCCGCCTGGAACGTAACATCGACCTGTACGAAAGCGGCGACATCAGCTTTGCCGAACTGGATGCCAGCGTGCAGGGCTGGATTAACCATGTGCGTTATGCCGATACCTGGGGCTTACGCGGGCATATCTTCGATAACCACCCCATTAAGCTGCACCCGGAACCGGAGCCACCGCCACCACCCCGCCGCCTATATCGCAGGCGCAAAAAACGCTGAAATCGACTCCGCTGACGCGGAGAGACACACTGGGGGATTCCCCCAGACCCCCTTAGAGGCGCTCACTGCGTTCGCGCAAGAGCGCCAGAGAGTCAGAGTTCAGAGACGCGCCTGCGGCGCTACAGAGTTCAGAGTGCGCTAATAGGGGCAGCAACCACCACCCGAAAACCG
>SZPD01000157.1 GCA_030263515.1 Anaerolineae bacterium CFX9
GGTTCGATCTGGCAGGGATATACACCCAGGCGCATCGTCCCGCCCAGATCGGTCACCTCACGCTGAGAGTCCATGAGATCGATCACATAGTTCTCGCTGGTGACTTCAAACTCGGAGCTGTTGGCATCTTCAAGCCCCAGAACATTGCGGGCAAACTCGATGCACATCGTCTGCATACCGAGGCATAAACCCAGATACGGAACCTTGTTCTCCCGCGCATAGCGCGCCGCCATGATTTTTCCTTCAACCCCTCGGTAACCAAAACCACCGGGGACGACGATCCCATCTGCCTTTTCAAGCAGATCCCAACCCTTCCCCTTCTCCAGATCACCGCTGCTGACCCAGATCACATCAAGCTGCCGATCGCAGGCGCTCGCTGCATGGAAAAGGGCTTCCTTGACGCTCATATAAGCGTCATGAAGCTCAACATACTTGCCGACTACGGCAATTCGGACGGACTCCGTCGCAGCGCGCATCCGGCTCACCATGCCCGCCCAGTCATCCAGTTTTGGCTGGTGTGCCTGAAGGCGAAGCTGCTCGACGATATAATCGCCGATGCCGCGTTCTTCCAGCAAAATCGGCACGTTATAGATCAGATCCGTCGTCTCAAGGGCAACGACCGCGCGCGGCTCCACGTCACAGAACAGCGCGATCTTTTCGCTGACATCTTTCGGCACAGCATAGTCAGCACGCGCGATGATGATGTTCGGCTGGATGCCGATACTGCGCAGCTCGCGGACACTGTGCTGCGTGGGCTTCGTCTTGAGTTCGCCTGTTGCGCCGATATGGGGCAGCCATGTCACATGCATATAAAGGGCATCATTTCGCCCCAGGCTCATTCGAAGCTGCCGGATGGCTTCCAGGAAGGGCTGACCTTCAATATCGCCCACGGTTCCGCCAACCTCAACCAGCACCACGTCGGCATTGGTTTCACGCCCCACCTGAAGCACGCGCCGCTTGATCTCATTGGTGATATGCGGAATCACCTGAATCGTGCCGCCCAGATAATCTCCCCGGCGTTCCTTATCAATGACGGTGCTGTATACCTGCCCTGCCGTAACATTAGAATGCCGGTTCAGGCTTTCATCGATGAAGCGCTCATAATGTCCAAGATCGAGATCGGTCTCAGCGCCATCTGCGGTGACGAAAACCTCGCCATGCTGATATGGACTCATCGTGCCGGGATCGACATTCAGGTAGGGATCAAGCTTCTGAACCGCCACCTTCAAACCGCGCGCCTTCAGCAGCCGCCCGATTGCAGCCGCCGTGACCCCCTTGCCGACGGAACTGACGACCCCGCCCGTACAGAAAATGTATTTCGGATTGGAAGCTGTCGTCTTCATCACCTAAACTCAACTTCGCTATGCCTGACCGATCAATCCCAAACAAAAAGCCGACGGGGAGATTTTGATACCAACTCCCCGCCGCAAACCGCACTTCTCAACTTGCAATGCCACCCGAAAAGGCGGCTAGACGAGTTTTTCGAGGTCGTCCGCCGTCCGCCGCATGTCAAGGAAAATAAGCCCCAGCTTGGCTCCCTCGCGTACAAGCGTGGTCAGCACGGCTTCCTCACCGACCGACATCAGAATGACGTAACCTTCAGCGCCCTTGATATACACCTGATCGAGCGAGCCGCGCCCCAACTCACCGGCGATACGCTCGCCCAGGGAAAGCATCGCCGCCGACATCGCAGACACACGATCCTCTTCCACATTGGGTGGCAGAGAGGACGCCATAGTCAGACCATCGACGCTTACTACAGCGGACGCTTCAATCTCTGGCGTCGTCGCTTGCAGATCACGAAGACGATCGACCATGAGTTCTGTGCGCGATTTCGCCATAAGGAAGCTCCTCTCAGATGATCGATTGACAATTATACAGAAGGCAAAGTAAAGGACAAGGCAGCAATCCGCCCACTGCGCGGCGGGCAATCGCACCTGTTCATGCTGCCAACATTCTCTATAATCAACTTCGAAACGATCAACAAGCGGATTGGTTTTTAATGGTCAACTATCCTCAGCCACCGCAGGAAACACGCGCTGGCGTGCGCCGTCCTGTGGAAATCGTCCAGCAAGTCGCAGAGCGTATCGCTCACAGCGTGAGCCAGGTCATCGTTGGCAAGCGAAACGAAATTCGCCTCACCGTGCTTGGATTGCTCAGCCAGGGTCATATCCTGATTGAAGACATTCCGGGGGTCGGCAAAACGATGATGACAAAAGCGCTGGCGCGCTCGATCGGCTGTTCCTTCAGCCGTATTCAGTTTGTGCCAGACCTGATGCCCTCAGATGTGACCGGCGTGAGCATCTTCAACGAACTTACGCGCGAGTTTGAGTTCCGCCCCGGTCCGATCATGGCGCAGATCGTCCTTGCTGATGAGATCAATCGCGCCACCCCCAAAACCCAGGCAGCGCTGCTCGAAGCGATGGAGGAACGCCAGGTTACGGTGGATGGTGTCACCTATGCCTTTGAAGAACCGTTTCTCGTCATCGCCACGCAAAACCCGATTGAGTACGAAGGAACGTTCGCCCTGCCCGAAGCGCAGCTCGATCGCTTCCTGATCCGCATTCAGATGGGGTATCCCGCCCCTGCCGAAGAAATTGCCGTCCTGACGGGGCAGCAGCTCGATCATCCCCTGCGCAATACCTATCAGGTCGTCACGGCGGCTGAACTGATCGAGGCGCAGATGGCAGTTCGGCAGGTCTACGTTGCCGAGGAAATCAAGCAGTATATCGTGACACTCGTCAATGGCACGCGGCAGCATCCCGATGTCTATCTGGGATCCAGCCCACGCGGATCGCTGGCGTTGTTCCGCGCTTCGCAGGCGCGCGCTGCTATGGCGGGGCGGGAATATGTCATCCCCGATGATGTCAAGGCGCTGGCTGAAGTCACCCTGTCTCACCGCATTATCGTGGGCCCGGCTGCGAGGATTAAGGACATTTCCTCGCGCGCGATCGTGCAGGATGTGCTGGCTTCCACGCCAACCCCCGGCGCATCGCCGCGTTAGGATACAATCTCTGGTATGTCCAGCCGCCGCAATACGGTCTATTTCCTGATCATCGTGATGCTGCTCTCCGGGCTGTTCACCGGCAGAGCCTTCTTCTTCAACCTCGCCTATCTGCTGGGCGCGCTGCTGATCATCGCCTATTTCTGGTCGTTCTTCTCTGTACGCGGCATCGCTATCAGCCGCAAGACCCGTTCGCGGAGAGCGCAGGTTGGGCGCAACCTCGAAGAAGTTTTCGTCGTCCAGAATCGTGCAGTCATCCCCAAACTCTGGCTGGAAATACGCGATGAAAGCGACCTGCCGGGGCACAAGGCAAGCCATGTCGTCCCGGCGCTCGGCGTTCGATCCCAATATCGCTGGTATGTGGACACGCCTTGCCTTGTGCGGGGTGAATTTCATCTCGGACCGCTGACGGTTGTGAGCGGTGATCCGTTCGGGCTGTTTTCGTCCCCGCGCAAGCTGGCGGCATCCCAGCGGGTGATCGTCTATCCGCAAACCATTCCCATCGATGATTTTGTGCTGCCGATGGGGCGTCTGACAGGTGGAGAAGCAGAACGAAGACGCACGCCGAACGTGACAACCAATGTGTCCGGCATCCGTGACTATGTGCATGGAGACAGCTTCAACCGTATCCACTGGAAAAGCACCAGTCGTCACGGTCATCTGATGGTCAAGGAATTCGAGATCGATCCGCTGGCGGATATCTGGATGATGGTTGATTTCTCATCGTTTTCGCTCGTGGAAGCCTCATCCGTCCGCCGGATGCATCATGGGGCTGGCCCAGTCATTCCGATGGGCAAGGCGATACCACCATCCACTGAGGAATATGCGGTCGTCATTGCTGCCTCGCTGGCACAGTACTTCATTGACTCAGAACGCGCGCTCGGTTTTTCCGCCTACATTCCTCATCGTGAAGTCTTTCAGCCGGAACGCGGAAATCGCCAGCTTCTTCAGATTCTGCGGTCTCTGGCGATCGCCCGCAGCCTGACTCCGTATACGCTGGCGCAGATGCTGTCTCTGGAAACGCCGCATTTCAGCCGGGGGACGACGCTCGTCATCATCACCGCGTCGATAGACCCCGCATGGATCAATGAAGCCCAGCTTCTCGCCCGCAAGGGAATTCGCCCGACCTGCGTGCTGATAGATCCGTCCTCTTTTGGTGCGCACGCCGATATTGACGAGGTACGAACCATGCTGCGTGTCGCCCGTATTCCGACCATCATCATCAGGCTGGGTGATGATCTGTCTGCCGCTCTGGCTCAGCATCCGCTATGAACGCAGCTTCTTCCCATCTCCAGCACAATCGTTTTCTGTATATCGCCGTCTTTATCAGCGGGATGACCACCCTTGCCGTCGAGATGACCGCATCCCGTTTGCTGGGAAGTGTGTTTGGAACCAGCAATCTCGTCTGGGCAAATGTCATCGGTCTGATGCTGCTGTATCTGACCGTGGGTTATTTTATCGGTGGACGATGGGCAGACCGTTCACCCCGGCCTGCCACCTTCTACAGCATCATGCTCTGGGGGGCTTTCCTGTGCGCCCTGATCCCGCTCATCTCCAGACCTATCCTTACCGCCGCTGCAACTGCGGTTGCCGGGGCGGAAGCAAGCCTGGCGCTCGGCTCATTCGCCTCGGTGCTGATCCTCTTTGCCATTCCTATCACACTGCTGGGAACCGTTTCTCCCTTTGCCATCCGCCTCACTGTCAGTGATGTACAGTCAGCCGGCAAAATTTCAGGGCGCATCTATGCCATCAGCACGCTGGGAAGCCTTCTCGGTACGTTCCTGCCCGTGCTCCTGATCATCCCTGAACTGGGAACAACGCGCACCTTCCTGCTCTTTGCGGGCATTCTCTTTGCGTTCGCATGGTTTGGGTTGTGGCGTGCATGGGGCAGGCGCGCTGTCGTCTATCTCGTCTTTCCTGTCATTGTGGCGCTGGTCGCCCTGCTCTCCCCCGCAAGCGCGCTGAGACCGCCCTTTGCCGGGGCAGTTCTGCTGTACGAAAAGGAAAGCGCCTACAATTACATTCAGGTTCAGGAAGACGAAGCCGGAAACCGTTATCTGTATCTGAATGAAGGTCAGGGTATCCACAGCCAGTGGAACCCGACGGAATACGCTTACCAGCGCACATGGGATTTCTTCCTTACAGCGCCCTATTTCAACACCCCCGTATATTCCCCGGATCGTGTGGACTCGCTCCTGCTGATTGGACTGGCAGCCGGAACCATCGCGCGCCAGTACACCCACATCTACGGGCAAATTCCCATTGACGGGATTGAGATTGATCCTGATGTGATCGAGGCGGGCGCGCTGTATTTTGAGATGAATGCCGAAGCCATGCCGAACCTGCGCGCATTTGCAGAGGATGGGCGTTATATGCTCAACCGGCTGGATCGCCAGTACGAGGTCATCGGCATTGACGCCTACCGCCCGCCTTATATCCCGTGGCATCTCACAACGGTCGAATTTTTTCAGGAAGTGCGTGACCATCTCACTGATACGGGCGTCGTCGCCATCAATGTCGGGCGCACCAGCACTGATCGTCGGCTTGTCGATGCCTTAACTTCTACTTTGCTGCATGTGTTCCCCTCCGTTCACGCGATGGACGTTCCGCTGTCCTTCAATACGATTCTGGTGGCGACGCGACAGCCCACTACGCTGGACAATCTGCTGCGCAATTTTGATGCGCTCGATACGGACGCGCCTGCCATGCTGCGCGATACCCTGGCGTTGAGTATTGCGTCTCTGGTTCCGGCACAGCGCTCGGAGATCGTGTTCACAGACGATCGCGCCCCAGTCGAGACCATCGTCGACTCGCTGGTGATCAACTTCCTTCTCGAAGGCGGGGCAGAACAGATTCGGGGAACCAACTAGCATTGACGAACATGCCGAGTCATCCAAACCCTGATCCATCCGCGCGCGCAAAGCTGCTTTCACGCGTCGCGGCGCTGCTGATCGCGGTCTCGTTTCCCTTCCTTGCGGCGCTGCTGGCGGCTCGCCTGGCAATGACCGAAACTTTCCTGTATATCGAGTACACACGTCCCGGCTTTCCCGCAGATATTTACGGCTTTTCGACTGAGGATCGTATGAGGTACGCGCCTTACGCCGTCAATTATCTGTTGAATGGAGAGGAGATCAGCTACCTGTCTGATTTGCAGTTCGACCGGGGCGGAGCGCTGTTCAACGCGCGTGAACTTCGCCATATGCGCGATGTCAAGCTGGTCACACAGGCAGCTTTCGCCGCCGCTCTCGGCATCTTTGTGATCAACCTTGGGGCGGCAGCGTATCTGCTGAAAAGCGGCCGCTGGAGATTGGTGAATGCTCTGCGTGCCGGGGCCGTGCTGTCGCTGGCGCTCATCCTCGCGATCATCACCCTGGCGGTGATAAGCTGGGACAGATTCTTCACCGCCTTCCACCAGCTTTTCTTTGAGAATGGCACATGGATGTTCCTCTATTCAGACACGCTGATCCGCCTGTTTCCAGAGCAGTTCTGGTTTGATGCTGCCCTCTGGATCGGGGCCTTCACCGTGGCAGCCGCAGGGCTGACGCTGCTCATCACACTGCTCCCTGCGATTAAGGACAGGTAAAACCTCCCTGCTCACTTTGACAGCCTGCCCGCGCGGTGTTAATCTTTGTTTCGTATAACGAATCGAGTGAATGAGCGAATGAGTTCTCTCGGAAACCTCAGCAAATGGCTTGTACCCGGAATTGGAGTCAAACGCTGGGTACTCGTACTGCTCTCCGGAATTGTCCTGATGGCGCTGAGCCTGGCGCTTGGGGTCATCAAGTTTGCAGAAGTAACCCTTGAATCGATCATCACCTCCATCGGGTGGCTGGAAATAAGCCTCGGCATCATTATCGGGGCTGTGTTCGTTGGCATCGCCTTCGTCCGTCTTTCAAATACCATTCTGACCCCTTACCGCCGCCATCAGAACGGGCGGGTGATCGACGTGGTCTACGCCCACAGCAAGCGGACGCGCGGCGTCAAGGTCGTGGCTATCGGTGGCGGCACAGGGCTTCCTTCAGTACTTCGCAGCCTGAAGGCGTTCACCAGCAACATCACCGCCGTGGTCACCGTGGCAGATGATGGCGGCAGTTCCGGTCGCCTCCGCCGCGATCTCGGCGTGCTGCCGCCCGGCGATCTGCGCAACAACATTGCTGCGCTCGCGGACGACGAAAGCCTGATGACCCAGTTGTTTCAGTATCGTTTCAATAAGGGCGATCTGGGGGGGCATTCGTTCGGCAACCTCTTTATCACTGCCATGAGCGGCGTCACCGGCAGTCTTGAAAGCGCGCTGGTGGAAACTGAGCGTGTGCTCAATATTCAGGGGCGTGTCCTCCCTGCTACGATGGAAGATGTCCAGCTCGAAGCGGATGTCATCGTCCCCGGTAGCGAACGCCCGGTGCGCGTGCGTGGCGAATCCCGCATTACCGAAGCGGGCGGGCAAATTCAGCAGATGTACCTGCATCCGGATGATGTCGAAGCCTATACGGGCAGTGTGCAGGCAATTCTCAATGCGGATATTGTCGTCCTCGGTCCCGGCAGCCTGTTCACAAGCCTTATCCCAAACATTCTTGTGCCGGGGATTGCGGAAGCACTGAGAGCAACACAGGCGTACAAGATCTATGTCTGCAACATTGCCACGCAGCCGGGCGAGACGGACAATTTCACGGTGGCTGAGCATATCATCGCCCTGGAGAAACATCTTGGTCGCGGCGTCTTCCAGCTTGTGCTTGCCAACAACGCCTATCCGGTAGAGAACGCGGGCGAGTTCACGCATTACGTTTCCCCTGTGCCTGATCATCATGAAGTGCTTCAGCGCTATGAAGTCCGCTATGTAGACCTGGTAGACAACGAACGTCCCTGGCGACATGACCCGCAGAAGCTCGCCGTCGCTATCCTCAGCTTTGGTCATGCAGAACGGTCTGGCGCACCCGCGCCTGACCCGGATCGAATCACTCAAGAATTCGCACGGTAGATTAGGTTTATAGAAAGTTCTTTCCTGAGGGTTTTGCGTTTCGCGAAGGAGAATACTCAAATGGCAATTCGTGTAGGTATCAATGGTTTCGGCCGCATCGGGCGTCAGGTAACACGCGCGATCCGTGAGCACTATGCGGGCGAAATCGATCTGGTGGCATTTAACGATCTCGGCGACCTCGATACGATGGCGCATCTTTTCCGCTACGACTCGAACTACGGGCGCTATCCCGGAACTGTGGAAAAAGGCAGCGGCTCGCTCATCATCGATGGCGATGAGATCAAGGCGCTCTCGGAGAAGGATCCGTCCAAACTGCCGTGGGGCGATCTGGGATGCGATATCGTGATCGAGAGCACCGGTCGTTTTACCGACCGTGATCAGGCGGCGCTCCACATGACAGGCGGCGCAAAGAAGGTGATCATCAGCGCGCCCGCCAAAAATGAAGACCTGACGATCGTGCTCGGCGTCAATGACAACATGTACGATCCCAGCAAGCACCATGTGGTTTCCAATGCATCCTGCACCACCAACTGCCTTGCGCCGGCAGCCAAGATCGTTCATGAGCGTTATGGCATCCAGCGCGCGCTGATGACCACCATTCACAGCTATACCAACGACCAGAACATCCTCGACTTGCCCCACAAGGATCTGCGCCGCGCTCGCGCAGCCGCCCTCAGCATGATCCCGACATCCACCGGGGCGGCGAAAGCGGTTGCGCTGGTGATCCCGGCGCTCAAGGGCAAGTTTGACGGGTTTGCAGTGCGCGTTCCCACGCCAACTGTCTCGCTGGTTGACTTTGTGGCTGACCTGGAAAAGCCCACCTCAACAGATGAGCTGATCGCCGCCTTTGAGGAAGCTGCCAATGGCCCCATGAAGGGCATCCTCGGCGTTTCCCATGAGCCGCTGGTCTCTGTGGACTACAAGGGCGATTCCCGCTCCAGCATCATTGATGCGATGTCAACCCAGGTCATGGATGGAACGATGGCGAAAGTCGTCACCTGGTACGATAACGAGTGGGGCTATTCCTGCCGCACCGCCGACCTCGCCAAGATGATTGGCGACAAGCTGTAGTCCATCGGTTTGATGATGTTTCTGAGAGGCGGGCGCGCTCATTCTGCCCGCCTCTCTTTATGCCGCACTGAATATTGTGGAGTTGCAATCTCATGAACAAACAAACGATACGCGATGTTGAACTGGCTGGAAAGCGTGTCCTCGTTCGGGTTGACTTCAACGTGCCGCTGGATGGCTCCACCATCACCGATGACACCCGCATCCGGGCGGCAATCCCCACGCTGAAGGCTATCCTCGAAAAGAAGCCAAAAGCCCTCATCCTGATGTCCCATCTCGGACGGCCGAAAGGGGGCCCCGATCCCAAATTTTCTCTCGCGCCGGTCGTGCCCGTCCTGTCGAACTATCTCGGCAGGGATGTCGCATTTGCTTCTGACTGCGCCGGTGAAGTCGCCGAGCAGGCGGTCAGCGCCCTGCCGGATGGCGGGGTGCTGCTGCTGGAAAATACGCGCTTCCACGCCGGCGACGAGAAAAACGATCCGGAACTCTCGGCAAAGCTGGCGCGTCTCGGCGATATCTTCGTCAACGATGCTTTCGGGTCAGCGCATCGGGCACATGCCTCTACCGTTGGCGTCACCGAACATCTGCCTTCCGTGGCGGGTCTTCTGCTTGAGAAGGAGATCAATTATCTCGGTTCAACCATCGAGAATCCTGAACGCCCATTTGTCGCTATCCTGGGCGGCGCTAAAGTCAGTGACAAGATTGCCGTGATCGAATCGCTGCTGTCGAAAGCGGATAAAGTCCTGATCGGCGGCGGCATGGCGAATACATTCTTCAGAGCGCAGGGTTACGCGCTGGGGAACTCCCTTGTTGAGGAAGATGCCGTCGAGACTGCCCGTCAACTGCTGGAGAAC
>SZPD01000158.1 GCA_030263515.1 Anaerolineae bacterium CFX9
GTTTCCGGCGTCGGGCTGTATACATTCGGGCATGAGCTGGCGCGCTACAGTTCGATTCCGCCGCAGCAGGCGCAGGCGCATGCCCATAACTTCATTCTGCATGTGGCTGCGGAACTGGGGCTGCCCGGTGTGCTGGCGCTGATCTTCACCGTGACGATGGGGGGGCGCGGCTGGCTGCGGAACTGGCGCGCCGTCTCAGCGCCGGAACATGCCTCTGACCGGCGTTTGCTGATCGGCGCGACAGCGGGCGGGACCGGCTTTCTCATACACCATCTGTTTGACATCCCGGCGATGATGCCCGCCATTGCGCTCGGCGGGCTGCTCGTTTTGACGCTGGCGCTGGCGCCGTTCAAACCTGTCCCTACTGAACGTTCTGTGTGGCGTGGGGTTTCTGTCCTCGTATCGGCGTTGAGCATCATTCTTGTAGTGACTTCGCTGATCGCAGGTGTGCGCTACAACAGTTATGTGAGCGCGCTGACTGACGGAGTTCGATCAGGCGAATATACGCAGGCTGCCGATGCGCTGAACGATCAGCTCGCGGCAGATCCGGACGGCGTCGCCTTGCAGACACAGCGAGGTATGCTGTTCGCGCTGGCGGGGGAGACAGAACGTGCCCGTGCTGCTTATGAAGCGGCGCTTGAGGCTGAGCCATTATGGGCTTTTGCGTGGGCCAATGCGGGGATGCTGGCGCTCACAGCCGGAGACGCGCCGCTGGCGCAGGCATACCTGACGGAGGCTGTCCTGATCGCACCGGATGAAGCCTGGCTGCATTACTGGCGGTCGGCCGCGGCAGAAAGCGCCGGGGATGAACTCACTGCGGAGGCGGCTGCGGAGGCGGCATTGCAGCGGAATCCACATCTGCGTTACCTGCCGGAGTGGGACACTTCGCAGATTCGCGCTGCTGCGGCTGAATCACTTTCGCCCGACCTTGCCGCTTCGGGAGCGCGCCTTTTTACCACGGTGGAAAATGCTGTTGCAGGCCGTGCCGCTGCTGCGCGCGCCGCCTGGGGATCGAACAGTATGAGCGGCGCTGTGTCCGCTGCCATCAGCGCGCTTGTATCGGCATCTGAGGGGGATGCGGATGCGGCGCAGCGGCATCTCCGCGCAGCGCAGATGCAGGCTGGCACGCCTTCGGACAGTGCATGGACGTTGTATGCAGAGACATTCATCTGGCAGGCGCAGCATAACGCGGCTGCGTCTCGCCGTGCGTGGGATACGCTGATCGCAGTGCTTTCCCCCGGCGCGATCGCCCCAGACTGGGAAAGCGGGGCCAATATCTACTACCTGCAACTGCTGACCACGGGTATCCCACGGATGTTTGTGCCGCAGGCAGGCTATACGCCGGTGGATCCGCTGCTGCTGGCGATTGTGGCGCAGTATCCACTCACGGGGTCATAATTCAGGCGGAACCAAAGGTGATCAATGCCATGATGCTGCGCCGATTGACGATTGAACGCACAACGACCATCATCCTGTTTGGCCTGATCTTCGCGCTGGCGGCGCGAGTTCCAGTCGATACCGATACATGGTGGCATATCCGCAGCGGCGAGCATATCGTTCAGAACGGCATCATCTACGCCGATCCGTTTTCCTTCACGTTTGCAGGGCAGCCGTGGGTGGATCACAGTTGGGGATCGCAGATCGTCCTGTATCTCGTCTGGCAGATCGGCGGCTACCTGGGATTGTCGGTCTTTATGGCGGCGCTGGCGACGGCGGGCATGATCTTTGTCTACCGCATGTCGGAGGGAAGCGCCTATCTTCGCGCCTTTGCGATCGTGCTTGGGGCGGCGGCCGCGGCAGTTTTCTGGTCGCCGCGCCCACAGATGTTTTCGTTTTTTCTGAGTGCCGTGGTGCTGTATCTGCTCTGGCTGTACCGTGACAAGGGAATTGATCGCCTCTGGCTGATCCCGCCGCTGATGGCGATCTGGGGAAACCTGCACGCGGGCTTCTCGATCGGCTTTATCTTCATCGGGGCGACGATTGTTGGGGAAGCGCTCACGAACCTGACCAGCCGCGAAGGGCGGCGGATGTCCTGGCGGGCGATCGGCAAACTGATCGCCGTCGCAGGCGTCTCCGTCGCGGCGCTGGTCATCAATCCTTACGGCTTGCAGATGCTGCTCGTTCCGTTTCAGACGGTCAGCATTGGCGCACTCCAGAATTTTATCCAGGAATGGAATTCCCCAAATTTTCACGAGCGGCAGACGTGGCCGTTCATCGCGCTGCTGCTGGGCGTGCTGGGCGCGGCGGGAGCCAGCCAGCGGCGGATGGCATGGACGGATTTTCTGCTGGTGGCAGGCACGGCGTTCATGGCGCTGCTGGCGGGTCGAAACATTGCTGTCTTTGCCGTCGCTGCTACGCCTGTGCTCACCCGGCATCTGCACGCAGCCCTCAGCGAGCGCGGCTGGGAACTGAAGCCGCTTCAGCTCACCACGCCGCGTATGGCGCGGTTAAACGCGGCGCTGGTGGCGATCGTCCTGTTTGGCTGCCTGGCAAAAGTGCTGGTGGTGCTGGATGATTCTGTCGTGCTACCTGCCATTGAGGAATATCTTCCCGCGCGCGCCGCTGCCTATCTTGCTGAAAATCCAGCGCCGCCCAATATGTTCAACAGCTATAACTGGGGCGGCTACCTGATGTTTGTGCTGCCCGATTACCCGGTGTTCGTCGATGGGCGCACTGACCTTTATGGAGATGACTTCCTCACCAACGCATACTACCGCACGGCGATCGCCGAAACGGGCTGGGAAGCTACGCTGGAACAGTATCGAATCAATACCGTTGTGGTTGAAGCGGGCAGCGGGCTTGGGCGGGCGGTTGCTTCCAGCACAGACTGGCGCGTTGCCTACAGCGATCAGCAGGCGGTGGTTGCGGTGCGTCTCGAACCGCTGCCGATTGATGGAGCGAATTGATGTCGAAGCGAAACGTCAACACGGCATCTGATACGATCACGCTCGGACAGTTATTTGGCGATATGCGCCTGCTGATCATTCTGTTTCTGGCGTTTCGCCTGCTGCTGCTGCTTGCTTATGAGCCGCTGCGCCTCGCTGAAATCGAGCGTGGGCTTTCTGCGGGTGGCGATTTTCAGTACTACTATCAGTTGGGCGCGTTGTCTGATCGGGGTCTGCTGCCGTTTCGCGACTGGTGGAGTGAATTTCCGCCCATTCCTTCGATCATGATCACCCTTTTGTATCAACTGGCAGGGCGCGGTGAGAATTATTCCGGCTTTGCGATCGCGCTCGGCTTGATCATGCTTGCCTGCGACACAGGTAACCTGCTGCTGGTGCGCAGGATCGGGACGCGGCTGCACGGCGCTAACACCGGGATGGCGCTGGCGTGGATCTACGCGCTGCTTGGCGCTTCGGCAGTTTTCGTGTGGTGGAACTTTGAGCCGCTGGCCGCCTTTCTGCTGCTGCTGGCGCTGGGGACGCTGCTGGACGGGCGGGACTCGCGCTCAGCCGTCTGGGCGGCGCTCGGCATCCTGGTCAAGTTCACGCCTGCCGTGGTCGGCGCTGCTGCGCTGCGTTTTCGTCCTCGTGTGGCGGGGATACGCTATATCGGCATCGTCCTCGCGGTTGTTGCGGGGGTTTATGGTCTGCTGATGGCGCAGAACGCTGCTTTCACGCTGCCATCTCTGACGGCGCAGTTCAACAAGTCAAGTTATCAGACGGTGTGGGCGCTGATCGACGGTAATTATCGTACCGGCAACTTTGGCACAGCAGAAGAACGGCTCGACCCGGATACTGCCTCTGTGCTGACCGGCAATCCGGCGGTCATTCCGGGCTGGTTCAGGCTGCTGGCAGCATTAGGGCTGGGGCTGGTGGTGTTTCTGACAGCCCGGCGCATGGACGACAAGGGAATTGTCGCCTTCGTCACCCTGGCGCTGCTGATCTTCTTTTTGCAGGCGCAGGGCTGGAGTCCTCAGTGGCTGGCACAGATCATCCCGCTGGTGCTGTTGTGCTTCCCAAATCGCTTGGGTGTGCAGGTGATCGTGCTGCTCAGTATCGCCACATTTGCGGAATATCCGTTTCTGTTCCTGCGAACGGGAGATACCGGCGGCGAGATCACCGGCGCGCTGCAATCTCCGTTCATCCTTCTGGTTATCGCTCGCACCGCCATTCTGGTGGGTATCAGCATTGCGCTGTATCGCCGTCTCCGGCAGCCTGCGGTCATGCCGTGAGCCGTATGCCGCGCCGTGACACGATCCTTTTTGCAATCCTGGCTCTTGCTGCCGCATGGATCAGCATTCGTCTTGTTCGCCTGCCGGACTATACCGATGCCTATTATCACTTCAATGCGGCGGCGCGCCTTGCAAATGGGCAAGGGCTGACAGATGTCTATCTATGGACTTATCTCGGAGCGCCGCCTGAACTGCCAGAAAGTGGCGTATTCCCGTCTCATCTCTACTGGATGCCGCTGACCTCAATCATCACTGCGGCGGGCTTGTGGCTGTCCGGCGGCGCTGCCGACACCGCTGCGCTGTTGTTCATGCCGCTGCTGGCTGGTATGTACGGGCTGGCGTTCTGGCTGGGTGGAAAGCTGGGCGACAGCCGGCGTCATGCCTGGGCAGCGGGACTGCTGGCGATCTTCAACGGTTTCTTCATTCGTTTCTGGGGCGCGGTCGATACCTTCACCCCCTACGCTTTTTTAGGTGGCGCATGCCTTGCGCTGATGGGGGTTGCGCATGGGCGCGGCCGGCTGTGGCTGTGGGCGGCTGCCGGGATATTTGCAGGCTTGGGACATCTCACGCGGGCGGATGGTCTGCTGCTCGTACTTGTGGGAGCGGGGCTGCTGATTTTCGATGGACTGCGGCGTTCTGCCGCGTGGCGGGATGTGCTGCGGAGCCTGTCTCTGCTGATCGGCGCTTATCTGCTGACGATGCTGCCGTGGTTTGTGCGAAACCTGATGCTGGTCGGCACGCCGCTGCCGGTGGGTGGGACGCAGGCCGTCTGGTTTACAGAATACAATGATCTCTTTAATTTTCCTCCGGGAGCGTCGCCGTCAGATCTGCTGGCGAATGGCGCTGGTCTGCTGATTGCGACTCGCTGGGAAGCGCTGGTCAATAATCTGGGGACGTTTATCGCCGTGGAAGGCTGGGTGATCGGCGCGCCTTTCATGCTGTTCGGGCTGTGGCTGCTGCGCCGGCGGCGTTTCCTGGCTCCACTCACTGTATACGCGCTCGGTCTGCACGCTGCCATGACGCTGGTATTTCCATTTCCGGGTTATCGGGGCGGCTTGTTTCATTCCGCCGCCGCGCTGATCCCGTTTTGGGCGGCGCTGGCAGTGATCGGTGTCGATGGCGCGGTTGCTGCCGTGGCGCGCCGCAGACGGCACTGGAACGTTGTTGCAGCGCGGCGCGTGTTCACGGCGGGGCTGATCGGCATCGCCGTCGCCCTGACTCTGTTCGTGGGAGCGCGTGGCGGATCAGGCGGCGAATCTGCTCGTCCGCCGCTCTATGACGAACTGCTCCGTCATCTTCCGCCGGATGCGCGCCTGCTGATCAATGATCCGGCGCAGTTGTACTACCATACAGGATTGGGCGGAACCGTGCTGCCCAATGCGCAGGCAGATGTCATCCCTGAACTGGCGCAGCGTTACCGCCTGACGCACGTCCTGATCGAGTATGACTCCGCAGGTCGGCCGGTGACCACGACACCGCTGCTCTCTCTGGCAGATGATCCGCCCGACTTTCTGAATCCGATTCCCATCGATTATCCTCTGGCGAGGCTGTATGCAATTGAAATTCCCGTCAATCCGCCTGACTGATCTTTTTATCACTGCGGCTGCGTTGGGGGTGACCGCGCTTTACGTGCTGGCCGCCGGCGGCGGGTTCCCGCTGGATGATGCCTGGATTCACCAGACCTACGGTCGTAACCTGGCGCTCCAGGGAGAATGGGCTTTCCTGCCCGGTCAGTTGAGCGCGGCTTCCACTTCCCCGTTATATACCGTCGTGCTTGCTCTCGGCTATGCCCTGGGCATTCCGTTTGGTTTGTGGACGCATGGCCTTGGTGCGCTGAGCCTGGCAGGGACAGGGCTGATCGGCGCGCGCCTGGCGGCACTGATCAGCCCGGAAAGGCGCTGGGCCCCCCTGCTCACGGGGCTTGCACTGGTGACCGCCTGGCATCTGATCTGGGCGGCGGCTTCCGGCATGGAGACGATGATCTTCTCGATGCTGACGCTGCTGCTCATCCTGCTGTCGTGGCGCGAGATCGCGCTCGCCGCGTCGGGGCGCGCAGCCCTGTGGCGCGCGATCGGCTTCGGCGTGGTGGCGGGACTGCTCGTGCTTGCCCGCCCGGACGGTATGCTGCTGGTCATCCTGAGCGGCGCGCTGCTGCTGATCGCGCGCCTGCGGCACGATCTGGCCGGTATCATCCACTTTGGACTCATCGCAGGTTTCTGTTTTGCGCTCACGCTTGCTCCATATCTGCTCTACAACCTGAGTGTGACGGGCGGCCTGCTGCCGACGACTTCCGCCGCCAAGCAGGCGTATGCGCGTCCCCTGTTTGAATTGAGTTATCTTTGGCGTCTGTGGCAGATGACCCTGCCGCTGCTGGCTGGCGGGCAGATCATCCTGATTCCCGGCATGGCGGTCTATGTCGTTGATGCGGCGCGCCGGCGCAGAAAGCTTCTGTACCTGCTTCCAGTGCTTTGGGGGGTGGGCGAGATCGCGCTGTATGCTGCATGGCTGCCGCTCCCCTTCCAGCACGGTCGTTATGTGATACCGGCGCTGCCCGCCCTGATCGTCGCTGGCGTTCTCGGCACACTTGAACTGGTGGCGCGATCTCGTTCCAGCCTGATACCGAGAGTGCTGTCTTCTGTGCTCGCGCTGTCTGCGGCCGCCGTGTATGCCGTCTTTTTGTTCGGGTTCGGGCTGAGCGCTTACCGCCTGGATGTCGCCGTGATCGATCAGGAGATGGTCAGCCAGGCACATTACATCCGCGATCAGCTTCCGCCGGACGAACTGCTCGTGATACACGATATCGGAGCGGTGGGCTACTTTGCGCCGCGTCCGCTGCTCGATATCGCAGGCTTGATCAGCCCGGAAATCATCCCGCTGATCGATGCGAATGATGTGGAAGGGATGTGGAACCTGATTCTGGAGCGTGATGGGCGCTATCTGCTGGCCTTCCCCGATCAGGTTCCCGGAGATGATCCCGACGATCCTCGCCTGTGCCCACTTCACGAGACACCGGGGAACGCCGCGCTCATTGCGGGGGGCATGAAGATGACACTCTATATGATTGTTCCGGACGAAAATTGTCCTTAAAGCGAAAACTCTTTACAATCGAGAGACTATGAGCGATCTATTCAAGAAGCTGAACACGCTGCTGAAAGCGAGTCTCCACGATGCCCTGAGCGGCGAGCCGACGCCCAGGGGCGAACGCCGTCGCCCGCGTCCGGTTGATCCTGCCTGGCTTGGCAAGGACATCGACCGTGAAGTTGATTTGCTGCGCAGCAAGATCAATGATGCCATCGCTTATGAGGAGACGCTGAAATCACGCGCCGGCGATTTGCAGGCCGAGATCGCGCGCCTTGATCAGGAAGCGGATGATGCTGTGAGCAGCGGGCAGCATGATCTGGCGCGGCATCTGATCGAGCGTATGAAACGCAGTGAGCAGCGCCTCGCCATGACCGAAGCGGATCTGCGGGAACATCGCTTCGTTACCCAGGAGCTGATCGAGCGCGTCAACGTGCTGGAAAGCTACGTTGCCGAGGCGAAACGCGCTGATGCGGAACGGCGGACATCAGCGCCGGACTCGCCACCTGAAACTGTCAGCGCTGTTGAGAAGTTATCTGATATGCTTCGAAGCGCGCGAGAGACGATCGCCGGGCTGAGCGGTCAGGCGGAGTCCTCGCAGCAGGCAGAAGCGGATCCCAGCCCGCCGCGCGGGGAACCTGATCGCTCTGTGGACGATGATCTGGAACGACGATTGAAGCGTTTGAGTAAACCTTAGGGTATCTCTCAATGCCGATCCAACACCTCAGACTGCTGATTGCGGCAGGAAATTATGATGTTCTCGACGGCATGAAACAGGCGCTGAACGGTCAGTTCAATCCGGAATTTGCATATTCACATCGCGACGCGCTCCACTCTCTGAAGGCGATCAAGCCCGATGCCATTCTGATCGATGCTGCCATGCGCGACCGCACGACGGGCGTGCGCACCTTTGAAGTCCTCTCACGGCTGGAAGACTGTCCGCCGCTGATCGTTTACGCGCCCAACGGGGTTGCAACACAGTCTGAATTTGCCCAGATTGTCAACTCGCTTGACAGGCAGGCGATACGGCAGAGCCTTGCAGGCGTATTTGGACTGCCCGGTGATTTTGGGGGCGGACAGCCGAGGGATACGCAGCCCATCGTCGAAAATACGCTCTGGCGCTCCGAGGAAATCGAGACTTTCATCGCGCTGAGCCGATCGCTGACCGAGGTGCTCGATCTGAGCGAGGTCCTCAATCGCGTGGTCGAAGCGGCACGCTCGCTGACCAATGCCGAGGAAGGCATGATCCTGCTTCCTGATGGCGAGACAGGTCAGCTCATCCTGCGCGCCAAAGTCGGCATCGATGTCGATGTCGCGCGGAATTTCCGCGTGAAGACCAAGGATACCGTGGCAGGTACAGTCTTCAGCACTGGCGAGCCAGTCCTGATCGGCGCTCGCGGTCCCCAGAAGGTCAAGACGGAGTATTTTGTCAATGCGCTGCTCTACGTACCGATCCTGCTGAAAGGGAAGCCGATCGGTGTGCTTGGCGTCAATAACAAGGTGCGCCATGACGTGTTCGTGGATCGGGATCAGGAGCTGCTGCTCAACCTGGCCGCCTTCGCCGCCATCGCCATTGAAAATGCGCGCATTCACGGGCAGAGCGTCAAACGAGCCAGAGAACTCAAGGCGCTGGTTGATGCCAGCCAGGCGATCAATGCTTCGCTTGAGCTGCAATACACTCATATGACGATCTGCGATCAGATGATTCGGGTGCTGAACGTGCAGCACGCCGAGCTTTACGGGCGCAGCGAATCCCCCGACAGGCTGTTCCTGCTCGCATTTCGCGCCAATGCGCTCTGGCGGTCGCAGAATCGCGCTCACCCGGTGATCTCGATGGCGGCCTATCCGGCGCTGGAACACCTTGTAATGCAGGGAAAGCCCGGCTCACTGACGCTGGACGGCGCTTCGCCGGAAGACCGGGAATGGCTTGAAGATCTTGGTGTTCAGGGCGCAATGGTCATCCCGATCGTTGTGGATGACATTCCCATCGCGGCTTTCCTTGCCTACTGCATTGATGTTCATGGGCATACTCCCGGTACAGAGATGGCACTGCGCACCCAGGCGGCAGTGCTGGAGATGCTGGCGCTGCTGGATGATCCTCAGGCAGGCGCTGCCGTGCTGCGCATGATGGAGGAGCAGCGCGTACTGCTGGGTGCGGACTGGTGTGAACTGGCGGTCTGTAACGGGCCCTCTACGCTGCACATTCGATCACGTGTGGGCGGTGGCGTCTGGTCTGGCGAACCTTATCGACAGATCAGGCTCGAAAACTACCCTGATCTGGTGAATGCTCTGAATGAACTGAGCGTGATCAACGTGCATGAGGAAGTGGACATGCAGACGGGCAGCGCCCTGCTGATGACGCGCGCAGGGGCGCGATCGCTGCTAGGGCTTCCTGTCCCGAATCGCCATCTGGCTCCAGGGCTGATGGTATTTGCGGATACCGATCACATCCAGCTTTTTGCGGGGCGGGAAATCGACCTCGCGCGGGCAGTTATGAGCCAGGCTTCCACTGCGCTGGATAATGCGCGGCTGGTGCATGATCTGGAAGCCAGCCTGTATGAGCTGAAAGAGACGCAGGCACGCCTGAT
>SZPD01000159.1 GCA_030263515.1 Anaerolineae bacterium CFX9
GACGCCCGTGCCGCCGGTCGTGGCGAGCACGCCCGCCAGATCGCGATCCGCCATGAACGCTGCGAAGTCGAGCGCGGCGTCTGCCACGTCGCTGTCGGCCGCCACCGAGATGATCCAGCCGCCGAAGGCGATGAACGGCGCACGGTTGACGCCATCTTCCGGCGTTACCCAGTCACCGACTGCCGGATCCCAGTACTGATCGCCGCCCGGCAGCACGCCGAAGCCGGTGATATCATTGACGACCGAAGCGTTCGGGTCAACGGTGATCGGGCCGACATCGCCCCAGTCCAGACCGAAGACAGCCTGACCTGCCGGGAAGATACGGCGGACATCGGTCACGTCGTAGTTGATCATGTCGGTTGCGCCGAATGCCTGGATATCGATCCAGTCCTGAAGGGCGCGAACCCAGCCGGGGTTATTGACGGTGGGGATCATCGGCGCATCAGCGGTGCAGGTGAAGAAGAAGCAGTCTTCGCCCGGAACCTTGACGTAGCCAGCAGCGCGGCTGATGATGAACCAATAGCTCTGTGCCTGCGTGCGCTGGGCTTCGACGACGCCGGCGATCGGCGCGGTCACACCTGCGGTCTCCACTTCACGATTGTGGAAGAACTCGGCAATATCGCGATACTGGCTCCAGGTCGCCGGCTCATCAAGCGTGTAGCCGTAGGTCGCCTCAAATTCAGCGGCATACTGCGAATCCGGGCTTACCAGGTCGCTGCGGTAGTACATCATGTGGCTGTCGCCGTCGAACGGCAGAGCGTAGGTCGTACCGCCCCAGTTGACGATGCGCTCACGATACAGGGGAAGAACGTCTTCCCAGTCGATCTGTTCCTTGATCTCATCCGGAATCGGCAGGACATAGCCACCGCCCATGATGTCGCCCGACCAGTCGGACGCATAGATCATCATGTCGAATTCGCCCGTGCCGGTTTCCAGCGCGGTGATGATCTTCTGATACAGCTCGCCGAATGCGAACGTCTGAAGCTCAACGCGACCACCCGTAGCCGCTTCCCACTCGCCGCGATACGTATCAACGGGGCCGCCGATCGCAGAACCGGTCTGCGTCACGACCACGACAGTCTGACCGGCAAACCGGCCTTCCTGCGCCTGCACAGGGGCGATCACCAGCACAGCGAAAAGGGCGACCAGAACCAACAAGCTCAAGCGTTTACTCATGTCATTTGCCTCGAATTCAAATAAATTAATGGCTTTCAGGACGTTCAAGAGCGTTATCTTCAGGTTTCGTGTTTTACGCTCCTTTCGCTTTTTTTCATTCACAGCGGTTGGATACAATCGCCGGACAAGAATTGTAGCGAATCTCGTGTAAATCGATCAACATTTCAAAGAAAATAAAAGAAACTGAAAAAATTGCGTTTCACGCGCATGTTGCAGAACGTAAGGGAGCGTTATACTCACGGCATGATGAATGTGAAAATTCTTGCAACCGCTCGTTCATTCTGTTCAAATCCCGGCGAACATCAGGATCTGCTGCGGCGCGCCGGCTGCGAGCTGATCCTGCGCCCGCCCAGCCATCCCTACAGCGCCGCGGAACTCGCCGCCCTGCTGGTGGAGACTGGCGCTGAGGGGGCTGTGCTGGGGCTGGATCACTGTGATGAATCTGTTTTTTCTGCGGCGAAGGCGCTGCGCGTCGTTTCTCGCTACGGCGTCGGGCTGGACAGCGTGGATGTTGACGCCGCGACCCGGCATGGCGTGGTTGTAACCAGCACGCCGGGGACCAACAGCATCGCCGTCGCCGAGCTGGCGATCGGGCTGATGTTCGCCCTCGCCCGCGATCTGCCGAATCTGGCTTCCAGCGCGCGCGCCGGAACTTTCAAACGCGGCACGGGCTGGGAACTGACGGGAAAAACACTGGGGCTGGTGGGCTACGGCGTGATCGGTCGTGAAGTTGCCAAACGCGCCGTCGGGCTTGGCATGCAGGTGCTGGCATACGATCCGTTTTTTACCGGAGATTCCGGGCAGACGGTCATGGCGGATCTCTCGCGCGTGTTGAGCGAGGCGCACATCGTCAGCCTGCACGCGCCGCTGAGCGCCGCCACGGCCAACGTGATCAATGCCGAAACGATCGCCATGATGCGCGAAGGCGCAGTGCTGATCAATACAGCGCGCGGCGGTCTGGTCGATGAGCAGGCGCTCTATGCCGCGCTGACCCGTGGCAGGCTCGCCGGGGCCGCCATGGATGCCTTCGCCCACGAACCGCCGGAAGAATCGCCGCTGCTAGCGCTGGAAAACTTCATCGCCACGCCGCACGTGGGCGCATCAACTCTTGAATCGGTGGCGCGCACAGGGGTGCTCGCCGCGCAGAACTGCCTCGCCGTGCTTCAGGGAGAGGCCTGCCCATATATTGTCAATCCAGCCGCGCTGGAACATCGAAAACCGGAGTAGTTCAGATGAAAGCGTATATGACTCCTTTCGTGACGCAGATCGATATGCCGACCGGCATGATCACGGATGCGCCGATCGTGCAGCACCGCAATCTCAGTGATATGCGCGGCTTCTATGCCG
The DNA here is from genome assembly GCA_030263515.1 of Anaerolineae bacterium CFX9. GTDB lineage: Bacteria > Chloroflexota > Anaerolineae > Aggregatilineales > Phototrophicaceae > Flexifilum. The sequence goes on from SZPD01000159.1 coordinate 2,524, forward strand.
ATGCCGACGCGGAAGAAGCGCTTTCCGGCGCAAACCCGCTGATCTACAGCGTCTATTACGGCTGGAATGCGCCAGAGGTCGAAGGACAGCTCGGCTACTGCACCACGGTGATCTATCCGGGCAAAGTCGGCGGCGAATACTTCATGACCAAAGGGCATTATCATGCCAAAGCCGACCGCGCCGAGATCTACACCGGGCTGAGCGGGACGGGGCTGCTGATCATGATGACGCCGGAGGGCAAGGTTGAAACGTGTGAGATGCGCGCCGGCACGATCGCGTATGTACCGCCTTACTGGGCGCACCGCACGATCAACGTCGGCGGCGATAATTTTTCCTTCTTCGCGGTTTTCCCGGCGGATGCAGGCTACGACTACGGCACGATCGCGCGGGAGGGCTTCGCAGAGATCGTCGTTGAACGAAACGGAAGCCCTGCCCGCGCCGCCAACCCGAATTTCCGGCGCGGCGGCTGAGCAGCCGATCGGCTGCGCGGCACACAAAAAAATCTCATTAAATCCGCGTGATTCCCTTGACTGAGGAGTTTTTGGAATGACGAAACAATATGTGCTGGCGCATGACCTGGGAACAACCGGCGATAAAGCCTCTCTTTATGATCGCGACGGTATGTTGATCGGCAGCGCGCTGTTTGAGTACGGCGTCAGCTATCCACAGACCGGGTATGCTGAGCAGAATGTGGAAGACTGGTGGAACGCCGTCTGCGGCAGCACGCAGAAGCTGCTGCGGATGACCAATGTGCGCGGCGAAGAGATCGCCTGCATCGTCTTCAGCGGGCAGATGATGGGCTGTGTGCCGCTGGACGAACAGGCGCGCCCACTGCGCAACGCCATCATCTGGGCGGATACCCGCTCGGTGGCGCAGGAACATTGGGTCGGCACACAGATCGCGCCGGAGCGCGTCTACCGCATTACCGGGCATCGTCTGAGCGCGTCCTACTCGCTGTGCAAGATTCTGTGGCTGCGCGATCATCAGCGAGACATCTATGATCGCACCTACAAATTCGTTCATGCCAAGGACGCCATGATCGCCCGGCTGACGGGTCGCTTTATCACCGAGCCAAGCGATGCCAGCAGTATGAACCTGTACGATCTGGATCGCGGTACATGGTCAGACGAGATCATCACGGCGGCGGGTCTCGATGGCGACAAACTGCCTGAGATCATCCCGTCCACGGGGGTGGCAGGGGAAGTGCTGCCGCAGATCGCAGCCGAGATCGGCGTTCCAGCGGGAACCCCGGTAGTCGCTGGCGGGGGGGATGGTTCGTGCGCCGGTGTCGGCGCGGGCGTCGTCAGCGAAGGCGCTGCCTATAATTACGTCGGCTCATCGTCGTGGATCGCGCTGGCAAGCCCTCACCCGATCTATGATCCTGACCTGAAGACCTTCACGTTTGCGCACCTGATGCCGGGGATGTTCATGCCGACGGGCACGATGCAGGCGGCAGGCGCAAGCTATCAGTGGGCGCGCAATGAACTGTGCCAGGTGGAAAGGCAGGCCGCGCAGAACCTGAATGTGAGCGCCTACGAGCTGATGAACATGCGCGCGCAAGGCTCGCCGCCCGGAGCTAATGGGCTGATCTACCTGCCCTATCTGCTCGGTGAGCGCAGCCCGCGCTGGAACCCGAAGGCGCGCGGAGCCTATATTGGGCTGACGATCCGCCACACGCACGCCGATATCATCCGCGCCACGCTTGAGGGAATCACGTTCAATCTGCGCGTGATCCTGGATGCCTTCCGCGCACAGGGTGCGCAGATCTCGGCGATGCGCGTGATCGGCGGCGGCGCGCGCGGGCGCTTCTGGAATATGATCATGGCGGCGATCTTCGGCATGCCGATCCACCGGCTGACGGTGCTGGAGGAGGCAACCAGCATGGGCGCGGCGCTGGCGGGCGGGATCGGCGTCGGGCTGTATCCCGGCTGGGAGATGATCGAACAGATGAACAGCATTGCCGAAACGATCGCGCCGGACCCGGCAGCCCAGGCTGCCTATGAGCGGCTGTACCCGATCTTCGATCAGGCATACAGTGCGCTCCTGCCGATATATGACGCGCTGGCGGAGCTGTCCTGAATGCAGCTTCTCAGCCGTCCCGGTATGTATTTCATCGGTGTCAGCACCTCGCAGTCTTCGATCATGAAAATCTTCCCGCGCTGGATGGATATCCTCGGCGTGGATGCCGTGCTGATCGGTCATGACCTGCCGCTCGGCGCGCCGCCAGAAGCCTATCGAGCGATCGTCGATCACATCCGTCAGGATCCACTGGCGCAGGGAGGTTTGGTCACCGCGCACAAGATCGATCTGCTGATGGCGGCGCGCGATCTGTTCGACAGGCTCGATCCGTATGCGCAGGCGCTCGACGAAATTTCGTCCATCTCGAAGCAGGGTTCGCTGCTGGTCGGGCATGCCAAGGACCCCATCTCTTCCGGGCATGCGTGGGAAGCGATCGTCCCGCCCGGCTTCTGGGGGCGCGGCGGCGAAGTGCTGTGCCTGGGGGGCGGCGGCGCGGCGATGGCAATCAGCGCCTACGTCGCTACGCTGGCTGAATTTGAGCGACCGCGCCAGTTCACCATCGTCGATGTAAGCGCGGCACGGCTCGATCATGCCCGCGAAGTTCTTGCGCGTATGCAAGCGCCGTCGATCTTCGAGTTCATCCTGAATACCACCGCCGCAGACAACGACGCGCTCATGCGCGAGCTGCCGCCTTCGTCAATGGTGATCAATGCAACAGGTATGGGCAAGGATCGCCCCGGCTCGCCGGTGACTGACGATGCCCTTTTCCCACGGGACAGCCTCGTCTGGGAACTGAACTACCGAGGGGCGCTCGATTTTCTGCGCCAGGCGGAACGCCAGGCAAAGGCGCGTCATCTGAAGGTTGCAGACGGATGGGTGTATTTCCTGCACGGCTGGACACAGGTCATCGCCGAGGTCTTCCATCTCGATCTGACGGCCCAGCAGTTCGCTCAACTGGATGAGGCGGCATCCGAATTTCGCTGAAATCCACATATAGAGTCAGCACGAATGATGCGGGATACTTCATCTCATGGAGCAAAAACTGTCCTTTGAAGAGATTGTGAAACTCGTCGAGCAGCTTGAGCCTGAGCTTCAGGACCTGCTGATGCTGCACATCCGCAATCTTCGTTCTCCTGATGAGCAGCCTCCACCCGCCGTTTCCCATGAGGAACTGCTGGAGGAGCTGCGGCGGACGCGCAGCGCTGCCGTGGTTTCAAGCGTGTATGCGGTGTTCACAAAACCAGCGGACGCGACAGAAGCCGGTCTGAACGAGGCGCTGAAAGAAGCCGAGCAAAAGCTGAAGCAGGATCTGACCAGGTTCGGAAGCGACAGCGAAGAAGCCTTCACTTCCTGAACTGGGTCTTTTCCCACTCGGCGAACAGACTTTGCAGGCGCAAACGCTGATATTTGCCGGTGCTGGTCACAGGAATTTCCGTGCCGAAGACGATGATCTTCGGCGATTTTTCAAATGTCATGCGTTCACGGCAGTGCGCGATCAGCGCGCCGGCATCGAGCGTCACGCCGTCATCCGGCACGACATACGCGCCGACTTCCTCACCGTAATACTGGTTGGGGAAGGCGACCGCCAGCGCCACTTTCACACCGGGATAGCCGAGCAGCACTTCCTCGATGTCGAATGGGCTGAACTTGACTCCGCCGCGGTTGATCAGTTCCTTGAGGCGTCCCGTGATGAAAAAGAACGTGCGTCCGCGTGCATCGGTCTGAAAGAAGCCTTCATCGCCGGTGCGGAACCAGCCAAACCGAAACGCCTCATCATTGGCATCAGGTCGCTTGAAATAACCCTGCATGACATTGTGACCGCGCACGCAGATCTCGCCGCGTTCACCCTCGCCAAGCTGTATGCCGCTGCCATCCGGGCTGAAAATCGCCATCTCGTTCGGCTCGATCGGGCAGCCGATACTGGGATAGCCAAAGCCGGTCATCCAGTGGGTATGTTCTTCCCAGCCAAGCTCGATCGGCAGGAAGCACGAATAGCAGGTCGTCTCGCTCAGTCCATAGCCATGCAGAACAGGGATATTGAAGCGTTCCTCAAAGCTCTTTGCCAGCGCCATCGACAGCGTGCCCGCTCCGCAGATTGGATAGCGGAAAGCCTTCAGATCATGTGGTGAGACATGATCCCCCCAGATCGAGCTGCCCTTCGCCACCTGCTGATCAGCAAAATCCAGGCAGAACTGAAGCAGCGTCGGTACGACACTGACGATCTGAACACGCTCACGGGCGATACGTTCCCAGAAATGCGAGGACGAATAGGCACGGTTGAGGACGACGGACGCTCCGGCATAGAGCGGCGTGATCAGGGTGACGACGATGCCGTTGACATGATGGATCGGCAGCACGTTCATCATGCGCTGATTGCCGGTGAAGCCGTGCCACTGCGCAATTCCCTGGGCATCGATCATCAGATTGTACTGCGTCAGGATAACCCCCTTCGGCGCGCCCGTCGTGCCGCTGGTATAGACGAGCAGGGCTTCATCGTCGAGTCCGGGACGTTCGTGCGGCGGCGCGCTGATGAAGGTGTTCGGCTTGCTGCCGATAGCGCTGTTGAGGTGTGGATAGCCTGTGGACGGACTGCCGCCCACCTGAACCACCTGCCGAATGTTCGGCGCGCCCAGCCCATCCTCCGGGTCGCCATCGAGGATCGCCTGCGCACGCTCCAGGTATTCGGGGCGCACCAGCAGGACGCCCGCTTCGCTGTTGCGCAGGATGAAGGCGATCCGCCGGTCATCTTCCGAGATATTCTGCGGGGCGACGGCAGCCCCGATCAGCCAGCAGGCGAAATAGGCAATAACGGTATCGACATGGTTATAGGCGATCGTGGCGACGCGATCGCCGCGCCGCACGCCGAGATCATCGTAAAGGTAGCTGGCGGTCTGGTGAACGAGCGCGTTGAATTCGGCATAGGTGTATTCTTCACGCTTTCCGTCTGCGTCGTAATGGATCAGGAACACCTTGTCCGGCGTCACCGTGGCATGGAGCGACAGGAGATGACGCAGGTTGCGAAACGGCACTTTGTGCGCATGGGCGGGGACGCCATGCACAGTCTGCGCGGCGCGCAGGTTCGCCAGCGTGGCGGGCGAAAGCTGAGAGTCCCGGTCGTTCATGATCGTAATCTCTTCTTCAGGAAGTCAGTGCCTCTATTCAGGGCAGATCTACCCTTCTGCCGGGTTCAAGTATCCTACGCAACCGATGATCCGCCAAGATAAATGGCACGATTGCCGAATTTTCGGGAACCGCTTTATACTATTGATCAGCATTCAAATTTTCTTGAAAGGACATCTGATCATGACTGCCGTGCCCAGGCGCAGTGAAGTCCCCCAGGAACATCAATGGAACGCCGAGAGCGTCTTCCCCGATACTGCCGCATGGAAAGCGGAGCTTGACGCCCTGCATCAAGCCATCCCGCAGGCGGCAGCCTACAGCGGGCGGCTGTCCGAAAGCCCGGCGCTGCTGGCGGAAGCGCTGGAGGCGATGGAGTCCATTGAAAGGCGCGTCGGCACGGTTTACTTTTACGCCGCCATGACCAGCGCCTGCGACTCGACGGATGACAATGCCAATGGCATGGTGGGGCAAGCCGGGGCGCTCTTTGCCAGCATGGCGGGTGCGTTCGCCTTTACCGAGCCTGAACTGCTGACGATCGGTCATGAGACGCTCAAGGCATGGATGCAGCAGGAACCTCGCCTCGCCATCTATGCGCAGCGCTTTGACGATCTCTTTCGCAGGCAGCGGCACGTCCGCTCTGCCGAGGTTGAGGAAGTGCTTGGCTTGTCTGCCGACGCCATCCAAACCCTGGCAGACACTGCCGAACTGATCACCAACGCCGATATGCAGTTCGCCGACGCCATCGACAGCGAGGGGAACCATCACCCGGTCACGCAGGGAACGATGGACAAGCACATGAACCAGCCGGATCTCAAGCGCCGCGAAACTGCCTGGAACAGCTTCTTCGATGCGCATCTCGCGCTCAAAAACGGGCTGGCAAACAACCTGGCAGGGGCGATCAAACGTGATGTTTTCTTTGCCCGTGCCCGCCGCCACAGCTCATCGCTGGAAGCGGCGCTGTTTGCAAACAACATCCCCGTCGAGGTCTTTCACAATCTGATCGACACCTTCCGCAGGCACATCCCGACATGGCATAAATACTGGCGCGTTCGCCGAAAGGCGCTGGGGCTGGAGACGCTGCATCCGTATGATGTGTGGGCTCCGATCGCCACCCGGCAGCCGACGATCACCTTCAGCGACGCCGTGCGCATGATCGCTGAAGGCATGCAGCCGCTCGGCGATGAGTATGTGGGGGTGCTGCGTCGCGGCTGCCTGGAAGAGCGCTGGGTGGATATCTATCCGAACGTCGGCAAACGGCAGGGCGCGTTCTCGTACGGGCAGCCGGGAACGCACCCTTTCATCATGATGAATTTCAACGACACGCTCAACTCGATGTCCACACTGGCGCACGAGCTGGGGCACTCGATGCATTCCTACTACACGTGGCAGAACCAGCCGTACGCCTACTCCGGCTACTCGCTGTTCGTCGCCGAAGTCGCATCCAACTTCAATCAGGCGCTGGTGCGCGCTCATCTGCTGAAGACGCAGGAGGATCCGCAGTTCCGCATCGCCGTGATCGAGGAAGCGATGTACAACTTCCATCGCTATTTCTTCCAGATGCCAACGCTGGCACGTTTTGAGCTGGCGATGCACGAACGCGCCGAGCGGGGCGAAAGCCTGACTGCTGATATCATGATCAGCACGATGGCCGATCTGTTCGCCGAAGGCTATGGGGATGAAGTGCAGTTCGATCGCCAGCGCGTGGGCGCGACGTGGGCAACTTTCGGTCACCTGTACGCTAACTTCTATGTCTTCCAGTACGCGACTGGCATCAGCGCGGCGCATGCGCTGGCTGAGCGCGTGCTGACCCAGGGCGAACCCGCCGCCGAAGCCTATCTCGGCTTCCTCAAAGCCGGCAGTTCACGCTACGCACTCGACATCCTTCAAAGCGCTGGCGTGGATATGCGCACGCCGGAAGCCGTCGAAAAGACATTTGCCGTGCTGGAACATTACGTCGATCAGCTTGAGGCGTTAACCAACTGAGCCGACGATCACCGCAGCGAACAACAAAAAGAGGGTGTCCCACAACCGGAACGCCCTCTTTTGATTTTTTCTCAGCAGACTGGCAGCCCGCTCAGTGAGAGATTCCACTGCCGAGCAGCCGCCCTTCCCGCACGACCATGAGTTCGTGATACAGATCTACAACTTCATCCATTATCGCTTCCCAGCTCT
>SZPD01000559.1 GCA_030263515.1 Anaerolineae bacterium CFX9
GCACAGCGGAGAGACCTACTTCTACTACACCGAAGTGTTGGAGCCGCTGTTCTTCGACACGCTAAACAACAAGCGCCCCGATGACATCACGATCTGGGAGGGAATACGCATCCCGTATCTGAACGGCGGCTTGTTCGATGACGGGCGTGATCCACAGGAGATGATCGGCGGAAAATCGTCGCGCATCCGCATCCTGATCCCCGACTCGCTGTTCGACCCAAACGATGTGAACGGGCTGCTCGGCTTTTTCAACCGCTACAACTTCACCATTGCCAACGATACGCCGCTGGAACAGGATGTCGCGGTTGATCCTGAAATGCTCGGTAAGGTGTTTGAGAACCTATTGGAAGAACGGGATCGGGGACAGTCTGGCAGCTTCTACACGCCGCGCCCGATTGTCGCGTACATGTGCCAGGAAGCGCTGGCAGGCTATCTTGAGGAGAGCGCGGGCATCCTCCGCGAGACGACGCGCGCCCTATTCGACCCCGATGCCGATGCCCGCCTGACGCCCGACGAAGCCGCCCGCATGAACGCCGCGCTCGATACGCTGACCGTCCTTGACCCGGCTGTGGGCAGCGGATCATTCCTGATCGGGATGATGAACGAAATTCTGCGGCTGCGCCATGCGGCGTATGCCGCGCTGCATCCCGACGCGCCCGAACCCGACGCCCAAACGCTCTCCAACTGGAAAGAAGCCATCATCCGCGACACGCTGTACGGGGTGGATATCAAGCCGGAAGCGATTGAGATCGCCCAGCTTCGCCTGTGGCTGGCGCTGGTGGTCGATCAGACGCTGGAGCAGGCGCGACCGCTGCCCAATCTCGATTATAAGTTGATGGCGGGCAACAGCCTGATCGAAACCATTGATGGCGAACCCGTCTTGACCGACAGTGTGACAGCGATGCTCGGCATGAGCGTGCAGCCTGAACAGGCGACGTTGGGCTTATTCGAGACGGATCATGAACGGCGCAAGCTGGACGAAATGCGCCGTGACTACTTCAGCGCCAGCCCGGAAGAACGCAAGCGTTTGAAGCCCGACATCCTTCATCAGGAACGCCGGATTGTGGCGACGGCACTGCGCGAAAAAGCGGACTCGCAAGAGCAGATCATCCGGCGTTTAGGCAAACTGGCGGGCGAAGGCAGAGGGACGCTGAAACCCGCCGACACACGCAAGCTGAACGCTGCTACAGCCAAATTGTCACGGCTGACCGACCTGCAAACGGCGATGGGCAAGCCGGACTATGTGTCACCGTTCTTCCTGTACCGTCTGCATTTCAGCGAGGTGTTTGAGCGCAAAGGCGGATTCGATATTGTCGTCGCCAACCCGCCCTACGTGCGTGGGGAGCTGATCGGCGCGCAAAAGGACGAACTCAAAATCACGCCGCTGTACAGGGACGTGTACGCCGGGACCGCTGATCTCTACGTCTACTTCTACGCGCGCGGCTATCACCTGCTGCGCCCCGGCGGGCAGATGGCGTACATCACATCGAACAAGTATCTGCGGG
>SZPD01000560.1 GCA_030263515.1 Anaerolineae bacterium CFX9
ATCTCATGGGTTACGAAAATAGTGGTACAGTTGTTTTCGTGCCCGGACGTATCCGTTTCTGCGCACATCAAACCCTCGGAGAAATGTCATGCTGAAAAATAGATCTCTGTTTTTGTGCCTCACCGTCGTGCTGGTGCTGTGCAGCGGCGTCGGGCTTGCCGCTGCGCAGACTACCTGCGTCGATGCGGCGGGCGCGGTCATTCCCTGCCCGCCCACACCTGCGCCAGACAGCGACGGTGACGGCTTCCCGGATAATGACGACCGCTGTCCGTTTGAAGCCGGCATCCCTGGCGTCGGGCGCGGCGACTGTGGGGATCAGGACGGCGACTTCATCACCAACGATGGCGATGTCTGCCCGAACGAACCCGGTCCCGCTGAGCTTGGCGGCTGCCCGCCGACACCCGTGCCGACCGAAGTCCCGCCGACAGCCACCCCCGTTCCGCCAACCCCGCGCCCTCAGCCAACCGCTGTGCCCACGGCAGAACCGGAAACCGCCTGCCCCGTCATCCCCGGCTATGACAGCGACGGCGACTGCTTCAGCATCGGCGATCTGTGCCCGGATGTACCCGGCACGTTCCTCGGCTGCCCGGATCGTCGTTCGGCGCAGAACAGCACATCCCCGCTGGAAGCCGGCCGCCTGCTGATCGCGCTCAGCAATCCCGATCCTGTGCCCAATTTCGGACCCATCGATCTGGCGACAGTGGACGATGGAACCGGGACGGCCCTTCTGCTGCCCGCTGTACAGTCCGCCCGCGAAGCCGTCATTCAAGGGCCGATCGTGCTCTGCCGGGAAGACGAAGAACTCCAGATGTCGATCTGCACGGGCGGATGGGGCGAGCAGTTCGAGCCGGTGTTTGATCTTTACCTGGGCGAAGGTGATGATAACGGCGACACAGAAGGCAAAACCTATGAAGATGCCGACTGGATCTGCTACGAGAGTGAAGACCTGCGCGAATCGTGGTGCTATCCGCAGTTCATGAATGCCAGCTACCCGCCCTGCGAAGACTGCGACCCGCCCAGAAATCCGGTCGCCATGGAACAGGTCGCCTGCAACCTGCAAACCAGCCAGTGCCTGCTGATGGTGCTGGCCCCGCCGCCCGTGGACGAGTGCCCGGATCGCACGCCGGAGGACCGCGCGGATACCAGTGATCAGGCTGCGGATCCCTGCGCCATCCCCGTCGCCATGATCCTGTTCGATCTGCCGCAGGAACCCGCCACGGAAGAATCGCAGATCCGGCCGACGCACCGCCCCGTGCTGCTGCTGCCCGCGCTGCCCGCGCTCGATGATCTCGCCGCCGTCGGCGATGACGGCGGGACGGAAGGCGCAGGCACGGGCTGCTGGGCAGGGCGCGGCGATGTGGGCTGCCAGGTCGGCTTCGGCGGTCACTTCATCGCGATCTACAAGAATGGCAACATGGTCTGCTATGAAGACTCGCTGACGGGTCAGCACTGCGTCGATCTGTAGAATTCTGAGACACGCCGCTCACAAAAAAGAGTCCCTCTC
>SZPD01000160.1 GCA_030263515.1 Anaerolineae bacterium CFX9
AGCGCCAGAATAAAGGCGATCAGCAGCTCAGCCCGGATGATGATCACACCGCCCAGCGCCTCTCCCCCATCGAGCCGGATCGGCGTCGGGATGCCGAGCTGAGACACCCCCGCGAAAACCTGAAGCGGAATTTCGACACTGCCCCAGACCATCTGCGTACCGCCGTGGAGCACTTCGCTCAGCGCCAGCGTCATCAGCACCGTCGCGAACAGCGGTTGGCCGATCAGCGGGCGGATGGCGATTCGTTCGACCGCCAGACCCGTCAGCACTGCGCCGAGGACCGCCCCCACCAAAGCCCGGATCAGGGGGATATCCCCGGTGATCAGCAGCAGGACAGCCCCAACAGCCGTAATCCCGCCGATGATCGCCCAACTGCGCGGCGTGCGCAGAGAACGCCAGCTCGTGGTTGTGGCCACCAGCAGTCCGGTCAGCAGCGGCAGCCCAATCGCCGCGACGAGAGAGACCTGTCCGGTTCCGCCGATCGAGAACAGGCTGTAGAAAAGCAGCCCGCCCAGCAGCATCATCCAGCCGTGCGCGAAGTTGAACACGCCGCTCGCTTTGTTGATGATGACGATACCGAGCGCGATGAGGGCATAAATGCCGCCGACCAGAAAGCCGGTGATCGTCGTCTGGTAAAGCCGGTAAGGGCGAAGCGCGCTGATCAGCGGGGCCAGCCACAGGATCGCCAGCACGAGCGCGATCCCGTACAGCGCCCACTTGATCGCCCGCCGATTGTTATTCAGGGTTTGCGTAATCGCGGTCAAAACAAAATCCCTTCATCTCAACAGGTTTATAAGTCTGGCGCTGCACGGCTACATCGTGCAGACACGGATGGCAGTCTCGATCGTGCCGGTGCGCCCGTCACGATATTTGACCTCGGCGCTGACGAGTACGCTCTCCAGATCGTTGTACATGGCGTCGAGCATCATGCCATATTTCTGTTCCAGCGTGCGGCGGCGCAGCTTGCGCGTGCGCGTCAGCTCGGCTTCGTCGGCGTCGAACGCCTTGTGCAGGATCACAAACTTGCGGATGCGCGCCGCTTCCGGCAGGGTTTCATTGACGCGCTCAACTTCGCGCCTGACCAGATCGTAGACTTCTGATTTCTGAGACAGATCGACAAAGGTGGTGAAGTTGATGCGGTTCTTCTCTGCCCAGCGCGCCACATTGTCAAAGTCGATGTTGACGATCGCCGTCACGTAATGCATGTCGAACCCGCCGACGGTCATCACGTCCTGGATATACGGGCTGAACTTGAGCCGCCCTTCGATATACTGCGGGCTGAACTTTTCGCCGTTGGCCAGCTCGATCATGTCGCTCACACGGTCAAGGTAGATCAGGTGACCGTCCTTGTCCGCATAACCTGCGTCCCCAGTGTGGAACCAGCCGTCTTCGTCCAGCGCTGACTTCGTCTTTTCCTCGTCCTTGTAATAGCCTGCGAAGACGGCGCGGCTGCGGATCCAGACCTCGCCATCCGGGCGCACCTGCACTTCCACGCCCGGCGGCGGCGAGCCGACCGTCACCAGCTTGATATTGCCGTCGTAATGCAGGGTATGCGCCTGGCACTCTGTGGAGCCATACAGATTTTTGAGCTGCACACCGACGGCGCGGAAGAAGCGCAGTTGATCGGGCGACAGGGATGCGCCGGATGTGAATGCATTGCGCATCCGGCTCATGCCGATCTTATCGCGCAGGGGCTGGAAGACGGCAAACTCAGCCGCTGCCTTGAGCAGCTTCCAGCCCAGCGGGATCGGCTTGCCTTCGTCTTCCATATCGGCGATTCGATAGGCGACGGGCAGAAAGAGTTTGTACAACCGGCGGTTGATCCATGAGCTGTCGTTGATGCGCATCTGCATCGTGCTGGCGAGGTTTTCCCAGATGCGGCTGGGGAAGAGCAGGCTGCTGGGGGCAATTTCGCGCAGATCGGTCTGCACGGTCGCCTGGCTTTCCGGGAAGTTGACCTGCACCCCGGTCACCAGATGCCCGGTCAGCCCCAGGCTCTGCTCGGTGATCCATGCCAGCGGGCTGAAGGACAGGTAATTATCGGTCGGGTAGCTCGGCGCAAGGTTGATCACGTGCCGGTTGCCATACAGCAGGTTGCTGTGCCGGATGATGGCCCCTTTGGGCAGGCTGGTCGTGCCGCTCGTATAGCTGAACAGGGCGGTATCGCTGCCCTTGCCTTCTGCGATCAGCTTTTCAAACATACCCGGATGTTCCCGATCGTAGGCGCGCCCGCGTTCCTCAACGTCTTCAAAGCTCAGCAGCGCCGGATCATCGTAATTCCACAGTCCGCGGTCGTCCCAGTAAATGATATTGCGGATATTCGGGTTGCGTTCCCGGATCTGGAGTGCCTTGTCCACCTGTTCCTGATCGTGCGCGACGATGTAGACCGAATCCGAGTTTTCGACCACATAGCCTAGCTCCATCAGGTTGGCGTCGGTGAAGATCGCCGTGGTGATGCCGCCTGCGCTCCAGATGGCGATCTCTGCCCAGTAAAATTCCGGGTCATTCTCGCCGATCAGCGAGACCTTTTCGCCGCGCTGCAAGCCGAGAGAGACCATCCCCAGGCAGAAATCCTTGACGCGCTGATAGCTTTCCTTCCAGGTATATTCCTGCCAGATGCCGAAGCGTTTCTTGCGCATGGCGGTGCGGTCGCCCAGTTCGGCAACGCGCTTCAGAAATTGTTTGGGCAGCGTATCTTCGTCTGGCGTCAGCGGCTCGATCTGGATATTTTCTCTGGATCGCAGGATGACGCCCTGACCAGTGTCCTCACGTACTTTTTCGCGTTCACCCACTGCCATAAGCCTGATCTCCGTAAAAATAACAAGTCAACTTTTTATGCTGCGTCCGCTGTGCCTTTGTCTTCCGGGCACTAGCCTAGAACTCCTCACCGAGATACGCCTTGATCACCTTTTCGTTGCGCTTGATCTCGTCGGGCGTGCCCTCTGCGATCTTCTCGCCAAAGTCCAGCGCGACCACGCGGTGCGAAATATCCATCACCAGCCCCATATCATGCTCGATCAGCACGATCGTCATCCCCTGACGCTCGTGAATATCGAGGATGAAACGTGCCATGTCTTCCTTTTCTTCAACGTTCATGCCGGCCATCGGCTCATCCAGCAGCAGCAGGGTCGGCTCCAGCGCCAGCGCACGCCCCAGCTCAACCCGCTTGCGCAGCCCATAGCTCAGGTTGCCGACGATCGTCTTGCGGATATTTTCCATTTCCAGGAAGTCGATGATCTCTTCCACACGGCGGCGATGCTCGATTTCTTCCCGCCGCGTTGGTCCCCAGAAGATCGCCCCGGTCAGCATGTTGCTCTTCATGTGGATGTGGCGGGCGGCCATCATGTTGTCCAGCGCGGTCATGTTGGTGTAAAGCGCGATGTTCTGGAATGTTCGCGAGATACCCAGACCCGCGCGCTTGTAGGGGGGCAGCGGCAGAATGTCTTTCCCGTCAAGGCGGATAGCGCCGCTCTGAGGACGATAAAAGCCGTTGATGCTGTTGATCAGGCTGGTTTTCCCGGCTCCGTTGGGGCCGATCACGGCAAAGATCTCACCGCGCCGGACGTTGAACGAAATATTGCGCAGCGCCCTGATGCCGCCGAAGCTCAGGGAAATATCATCGATCTCAAGTTTTAAATCTTCTTGGGCCATCCAGAATCCTTAACTTAAGAACCACAACGATCTAAGTGAATTAATTGATTACGGATGAAATTTTAGCCAGTCTGGCAAAACTGGGCAAGCCGAATCGGGCGCAAAGCCGCCGCCGCTCCGGTTTGAGCGAACAGCTTTACCAGCCTTCCTGCTGAGCTTCTATCTCATGAGCGCGTGGATAATGCCGTGTGTGCGCCGGCATCTGGCTGAAGAGCGCCTGCCCCATGTAGTGATGATCGCTTTCCTCGTAGGCGATGTTGCGGCTGATCACGCGGCGCGTCGGCGAAGCGACCAGCACGACATCCGACTCGATCATGCGCCCCGGAAAGACGACCATTCCCGATCCGATGCGGCAGTTGTGCCCAACAGCGCTGCCCAGCACGACCTGGCCGACTTCTTCCAGCTTGCCGTAAATGTTGGCGGCGCGGATCGGTTTCTGCTCCACCAGGTTGAAATCGGTGAAGACATTGTTTGCCCCGACGAAGCTGTTTCGTCCGATCACGCACATCTGAAGGCAGGTATTCTGCGCGATGATCGTATTTTCCATCACCGCCGTCAGGTAGAGTGAAGCGCGAAAGGGCAGGAAGCAGCCGTTGGCGACACTGCTCATCATCAGCACGCAGCCATCATCGATGGTCACATTGTCACCGATCGTGCAGTTATCGATCAGTACGCCGGGCCCGATATTGCAGTTCTCGCCGATCTGCGCGGGGCCAGTGATCACGGCGGTCGGGTGAATATTTGTCCCTTTGCCGACGCGCACCACCTCGCGGGTGCTGAGGATCTGCTGCTGTTCGAGGATGGCGCGCCACAGCAGCTTGAGGCTGTAAAAATTATGCTTCCGCGCATAGCGGTCAAACCGGCTGCCGCGCGCGAACAGAGAAAAGATGATGCTGGCGAAGTAGACGTGTACCCAGCTTTCGATGCTCATCACCGAGCGCATCGGCGCGTAGTGAGTCAGGTCGCCCTGTTCCATCGTCATGAAGTCCGGCACGCTGTAGAAGCCCATTTCCTCAGCATCGCCCGGTACGACGATCGGCCGGATGTCCTCGGTGTAATCTGCCGGGAAGTACCACAGGTCGAGCAGGTAGATCTGGCGGTTGTCTTCATCGACGGCAGGTTCGAAGTTCGTCGCCAGCGGCAGCACGTAGGTGCGGAATGCCGGGTCATCTGCCGGGATGGCTGCGCGGCAGGCATGCCTGCTTTTGAGCGCGCGCGCCATGAAATAGTCGAGAAAATCGGCATCGAACCACAGGTTATCGCTGTAGACGATCGCCGGTCCGACGACCGAGCGTATCTCCTCGTTCTTGCGCTCAAAAGAGAAGGTGTTGCCGAGGGTAACCGTCTGCCGGAAATAGGCCGAGATGATGTCTTCGTGGTGGATCTTGAGCGGCTTCGTCCCGATCGTCAGCAGGCTGGCAGGTTCATTGAACGGGGGAACGTGGCGTGAATCCTCGATGACATAGCGATTCATGACGTGTTCTTCCTTTCCGTGTGCCAACCCCCTTGCCGCTGCCGGGGCCTCATCGAGGCGGCATGTCTGCGCTGACCGGGATCGTATCCGACTTCAGAAACGTGCTGACGGTCTCATGAAAGCGCTCAAACTCGTCGAGCATCGGGAAGTGTCCGCTGTTGGCGAACCAGGCGATCTGGCAGTTGCGCACGCCTTCGCGCAGCGGCACATACTGATCCGGGCTGACGATCAGGTCGCGCCTGCCATAGATTCCTAGCACAGGCAGGTTCAGCTCGCCCAGCCGCGGGCGCAGATCGGTCTGCCTCAGCGTGGTGATGCTTTCGATGAACGGCGCGATCGCCAGTTTGCCGGCATCTTCCGAGAGCATTTTGCCCAGCGTCTCGCCATCGCTGGAGAGCAGCCGGCTGTATACCCGCAGGAACGGCTTGAAACCTGACTGGAAAAGATTATAGAGAACAGGCGTTGATTGCCCCAGCCCGATCCAGCTTCGGTTGGCAGCCAGCTTGAGCAGCGGGCTGAGCGACGAGCCATGAATCGGCGAGCCGATCACGACCACCTTGGCGATCTTTTCAGGATAGCGCATCGCGGCGCTGAGGGCGACGGTTCCCCCCATCGAATGCCCCACCAGAGCCGCTTTCGGGATGGCGAGCCGATCCATGAACTGGCTGACCAGCAGCGTGAAGTTATTGACCGAAAATTCTTCTGCCTGATCGCCCGAATCACCAAAGCCGAGAAAATCGACCGCATAGACGCGGAATTCCCGACCGAGCATTTCAACCGTCTTGCGCCAGACCGCCCATGAGTTCAGCCAGCCATGCAATAAAAGAACAGGGCGTCCGCGCCCATAAGCCTCATAATGGACGATGCCCTGTTCAGAGACAAGCGTTGCCACGAGCGTGCCTTTTCAGTTTTACCGGAGAGAAACCCTGCAACCTAGGTCTCCATCTCCTCAAGGATCGCATACAGCAGTTCAAGCAGCACGGACTTGACGCTTTCCTTGTCCGCGGCGACACAAGGCAGCAGCTTGATGCCATCTTCAATGCGCAGGGCGATGCGCAGGTCATCCGTGTTCCAGGCGTCCGGCAGGTCCTGCTTGTTTGCCGCCACCACGTAGGGCGTCGGCGCGTAGGCACGGAAGGTCTCCAGGATGCTTTTGGCCTCGCGGAAGGTCTCCGGCTTGGTGCTGTCGACCATGACGACGAAGCCGAGCATGCCTTCAGCGAGGATTTCCCACATGAAGTCAAAGCGGCGCTGTCCGGGTGTGCCGAACAGATACAGCACCAGATCGTCATCGACAGTGATGCGCCCGAAGTCCATCGCCACCGTCGTCTGATCCTTCACGGCGCGCTCTGCCTCAGATGAGATCGGGCGGCTGGTGTCCACCACATCAATCTCGCTGATAGAGCTGATGAACTCCGTCTTGCCCGAACTGAAAGGGCCGGTGATCACCATCTTCACAGTTTGCATAGGCTCATCCGTTCTTTAGTGCACGCTAGATGGAGCGGATCTTGTCAATGAGTTTGCGAACGACCGTCTCCTGAACCTGCGGCGCACGGGGCGCGCCCGGTCTGCCGGGCATACCCCTGCCGTCAACCGGCGCGGGCATCCCTGCGGGCCGGACGACCTCCACCAGCCCTGCCTGTTCCAGTCCATAGACGATACGACGGATTTCGATTTCCGTCATATTGTTCGCTTTGGCAATCTGCCGGATCGTGTTCTTGGGGTTCACGAACGAGACGACGCGCCATTCCTCGACGCTCAGGTGGATACCCTTGAACTTCTCGCGCGGATTATCCGGGAATTTGAGCGCCATATCGAGATTGGGCAGATGCGCCGTGAGCTGTTCGATCTCCTTGATGCGCCGCGCGCCTTCGATGATCAGATTTTCCAGATCGATCGGCACGACGATGCGGTCAGGACCCGGCAGCACGTTGTCATCAAACCTGAAAGGTCCCTCGTTGACGGTCAGCAGGTTGTAGACGACATCTTCCGTGTAGTGCTTGATGCTGCTGACGATATCGCGCTGAGAAACGTAGTTGGCGTTGATCAGCCGCAGCGCCAGCGCCTTGTCGCTGGTGTTCGGCGCGCGCTCGCGGATGATACGCGCCTGCTCATCAGTCAGTTTGCCCGCCTTGTTGAGCACGGTCACCAGATTGCTGTCCTGGTTGCCCAGTGCGGCGGCGATCAGTTTTCCGCTCTGAAAGGCGACGCGCGCACGCTCAGCCCCCGGAATCATCTTCGGGTTGCCCATCGCATCCTTTTCGTTGGTGCGCACGCCTTCATAGATGAACAGCGAGCCTGTCTTCCCGGCAAGGTTGATGAGGTTGAGCAACTGCGTCGTGCTGAAATCGCGTAAATTGCCCTGAAGCGGCATGGACTTTCCCTCGTAGCTCCGTCATTCAACCTGGCTTGTCTGGCAAGCTGTTCGCGTTGATGTAAGTCGATTATAGCCGTGCGTAAGATAGGCGTCAACCAAACGCAAACGATGCGTCACTGCTCACGATTCTAATATGAGTCCGGGTTGACAACAATTGAGCCTGCGCCTGTTGCCGCGTACAATCGTACTAGTTGCCAACGGGATGATGGAGAATCGCGCCCGCGCCTATGCTCGCACTGATCACACAGGGGATCAGCCTCGGCTTTTCAGCCGGGGCCATCCCAGGCCCCTTCATCAGCTACCTGGTCAGCACGACGCTGGCGCAGGGCTGGCGCAGGACGATCAAGCTGATCTTCGTGCCGCCTGTCGGCGATATCCCGATCATCATCATCGCGGTGGTGGTGCTGCGGCAGATCCCGCCAGAGTTCATCCGTGGCATCCAGCTCATCGGGGGTCTCTACCTGCTCTGGATTGCTTACGGCGCCTATCGCCAGATGCGGGCGGGCGTGATGTTCGATGCTGGCGCGCCCGCCCCGGAACGCAGCTTCTTTCAGGGGATTCTGATGGCATGGCTGGGGCCGGGGCCTTACCTTTACTGGTCCACCATTCTCGGCCCCCTGCTGATCAGTGCCCTCAACGAATCGGTGGGGGCAGGGGCGGCTTTTCTGCTGTCCTTCTATGTTCCGTTCCTGCTGCTGCTGGCAGGCTACGTCATCCTGTTCGACCGCCTGCGACGGCTTGATCCCCGCATTGTGCGCGGCATTCAGATCGTCGTCATCATCATCCTGGTGTTGTTCGCCCTGCGGCTGATCGCCCAGGGAGTGGGGATTTTGTGAGGATGCTGGTGCGGGCAGGATACGGTATGCTGTGGATCATGCTGATCGCGCTGACCGGCTGCTATCTGGGGCCTGGCGCGAGCCTGCCCCCTGGCATGGGGGACGATCAGACGGATGCGCCGGCTCTGCCGCCCACCGCGGAGCAGGTGCTGCCGACGCCGATGCCGTTTGTTCTGAGCGCCCCACAGGAATTTCCGCCTGATATCAATCCGCTGACCGGCTTACCAGCCGATCCGTCCGTCCTTGAGCGCCGCCCGATGATCGTCAAGATCTCCAACGCCCCGGCGATCGTTCGCCCGCAGGCAGGGCTGGGACAGGCGGATCACGTCTTCGAGCATTATGCCGAGGGCGGGCTGACGCGCTTTTCAGCGGTCTTTTACGGGCAGTCCCCAACGCGGGTTGGCTCAATCCGGTCTTCTCGCCTGATCGATGATGAGCTGATGACCATGTACCACGGTTTGCTGGCTTTTTCCGGGGCCAGCATCGGCGTGGAGGCGATCATCAACGCCGCGCCTTATTTTCCCCGGACGTACAAGGGCGTCCTCTTTGGCGCACCCTACTACTGGCGCGAGGATCACGTCGCCGCGCCGCACAACATGTACGTCAATGTCGATGCGCTCTGGTCGCTGGCGGCGCAGCAGGGGCATGCTCAGCGTCCTGATCTGCGTGGGCTGGCGTTCGATCCGGCAGCGCCAGACGGAGGGACGCCCGCGCCCTACATCAGCGTGCGCTATGCCGCCACGCAGGTTGAGTGGTGGTACGACGAAGCCACGTCTACCTATCTGCGCTTCAGCGACGGGCTGATCCATGCCGACGGCAACACCGGTGAGCAGGTGCGGGCGGATAATGTGGTCGCGCTCTATGCGGCGCACACCGAAACCGATATCGTGGAAAGCACATGGCAGGGGGTAGACAGCTACAGCATCGCCATCGATCTGATGAACGGCGGCGAAGCGCTGCTGTTCCGCAGCGGCCAGCGCTACCCTGCGCGCTGGTCGCGCCCTGAGGGGGAGGCGCTGTTCCAGTTCCGCACGCCAGAAGGCGATCCGCTGCCCTTTGCGCCGGGGGTGACCTGGTTTCAGGTGCTGCCGCCGCCGGAGACCTGGCGCGCGTGGGAAGGCGTATCCGTCAGCCTGCCTGAGGGATCGTGAGATCTGCCCCCGATTCGATTGAACGGGTACGCCTGCCTCAAACCCGTGAGTTACGCTACAATCACGAAGCATGGAATTTTACGCACCATGAGGCGGAAAGAGAAGCATGTCGCTCAAGGCGCTCGAACTGGGAATCAGTGCGCTTCAGCGTAATCAGATTGATGAGGGCACGCGGCTGATCCGCATCGCGCTCAAGAGCGGCGAGGTGGCGGCCAAGAACGGCC
>SZPD01000161.1 GCA_030263515.1 Anaerolineae bacterium CFX9
CACGCTCAACGGTGGCAACGCCCGCGTCCGCATCCAGAATGGCTCTGCGGGCACGGTCAACTTCGCCAATGCGACGATCACCAACCCCACCGGCACAGCGTTCACCATCTTCGGCAGCAGTCCGAGCGGGACTTACACCGGCAGTATCAGCAAGAACAATGCCGGTACACTGGTTAATCTGACCACCGTCAGCGGCGGCACGTACACGTTTGCAGCGGACAGCACCCTGAGCGCCACCAACGGGGATGGCCTGCTGTTCTTTAATGCTGACGGCACGGTCAATTTCAACGGCACGACCACGCTCAACGGTGGCAGTGCACGTGTCCGTATCGAGAGCGGCTCCAGCGGGACATTCAATTTCAGCAACGGGACGATCACAAATCCGACGACTGGTGTTTCTTTCCTGATCAGTTCAAGCTCACCGAGCGGGACGTTCAACGGGAATATCAGCGCCAGCGGTAACTACGTGCTGGAGGCCACTGGCATGACCGGTGGCAGCTACGCGTTTACCGGTGGCACACTGACAGCCACCGGAGCATCGAGCGGTGCGCGGATCGTCAACTCGGCGGGCAGCATTTCCGCCGCCGCCCTGACCGTCGGGTCGAGCGGGTCTCCGCTGTCCATCGACGGACTGACGCTGACGATCAATACGGGGACGTATACCTTCACCGCCCTGAACATCCACACGACGGGCGCGGGCAACAACGCGATTGCCGGCATTACCGCGGGTACGCTCAATTCCAGCAGCGGCGCGATCAGTTCGTCTGGCGCGGCGGCGATCGACATTAACGGGGCGACGCTGGGCATGACGCTCACCTCAGTGAGCGCCAACGGCGGCGCAAACGGGATTTCGCTCCAGAATACGACGGGCAGCTTCACGATCGCTGGCGGCGGAGATACGTCTTTGGGTGGCAACAGTTCCGGCGGCACGATTCAGAACTCAACCGGGGCGGGCATCAACCTGAACAACGTAGCGAGTCCATCGTTCACCAACGTCACGATCCAGAACACACAGGGCAGCGGCATTACCGGATCCCAGGTCAGCAATTTCACGTTCAGGAATGGCACGATTACCAATTCCGGTCTGTCGGCAGCGGCGTTCACCTCGAATATCAATTTCAACGACAATGCCGCCAACACGAGCATCTCGATGCTGACCGGTACGGTGAATATCAGCGGCAATATTCTGAGCAACGCCTTCTACAGCGGGGTGGACATTCAGAACTACACAGGCGCTGTCTCCGATCTCACCGTCTCCGGCAACCAGATCACCAGCAGCACCTCCATGGCGACGAGTGTCGCCCCCGGCATCCGCATCTTGGCCTACAGCGGAGCCGACGTGACCAGAGCGACGATCAGCAACAATACGGTCACGAACTTCCCCAGTGACGCGGGGATCATGGTTGTGGGAGGAAATGCCACCGAAGGTGGCAACAGCAGCGATTTCGGCGTGCCGGGCAGCGCGACCGATATCATCGCCATCACCGGCAACACGATTTCCGGGCAGAGCGCCACCAACCGCATCGGGACACAGGGAATCCTTGTCGGCGTCAACGGCAGCGGGACGGGCAACTTCAACATCTCGAATAACAGTGTCTCTCATACCGTGGGCAACAGCATCTCGCTCAATGTCTTCGGCGATGCCGTTGTCGTTTCAACCATCAACAACAACACCATCGTTTCCAATAACACGTTCGGCGCTCGCGGCATTGCGGGCGGCGTTGGCGTTGCCACAGGCTTTGCAACCAATACCCCCAGCCTGACCGCCACCGTCGAAGGGAACAATATCAGCCAGACCGACGGCAACGGGATCTTCTTCGTGGCCAATGAGAATGTTGTCTCCAATGCCGACTGGGAGATCACCCTCAAGATCAACAACAATATCGTCGCCGCGCCGCTGACTGGCTTCCGATCCGGCATTCAGGTGAACGCGGGCGGCGCAACGGGCGACAATGACATCCGCCTTGAGATCAACGGGAATACCAGCGACGGCTCTGTCAGCACGACTGTCGAGGGGATCGGGCTGCGTAAACAAGGGACGGATCCAAACCTGAACGCCTTCGCCATTGAAGGCTTGTCCCCATCTCCCAACACGCTCGGCTCTCAGGTGATCAACCATGTCAACAGCCTGAACCCGGCTGGAGGGGGCACACTGCTGGTTTCCGCTGAAACCGGCTTCACCGCCGCGGTTGTGCCTCTGCTCGCCGAAGGTGGCGAAAATGCCGGCTCGTTCAATGGGGCGGCGCTGATGCCGGCTCATCTGCCGGGCATCGCTGAAGCGGCAGCGGCACGCTGGGCAGCGACCGGGCTTTCGGCAGCGCAGATCGCGCGGCTGGCAGCGATCAATGTGACCACTGCCGAGCTTCCGGACGGCGTGCTTGCCTACGCTTACCCCGACCGCATCGAGATCGACGCCAGCGCGGCGGGCTATGGCTGGTTTGTGGATCCTTCACCAGATGACGACAGTGAGTTCAGCCGGATCGCAGCGCCGACAGAGTACAGGGCGGCGGCGGCCAGCCCGGCATTTGGGCAGATGGATCTGCTCACGGCGATCATGCACGAATACGGGCATATCCTGGGGCTGGATGATGCGCCGTCGGCAGCAAACCCGCACGCGCTGATGGCGGAAACGCTGCCCACAGGCACGCGGCGCTTCCCGCTGGCGCACATGGCGGGCGACAAACCCGATCCGGGCGTCCTTCGGCTGGCGTTGATCCCGGCGCTCTCCGGCGAGACGGTCAGCACCAGCATCCACACCCTGCCCGCCGGAGATACAGTACGCATCATCTTCGACGTGACGGTCGATAATCCGCTGCCTGCTGGCGTGACGCAGGTCTGTAATCAGGGCACGATTTCCGGCCTGCTGAGCGGTGTTCCATTCAGCGAGGTCACCGATGACCCGAACACAGCCGCCGCGGATGACCCGACCTGCACGCCGGTGAGCGCCGCGCCGATCATGGACGCGACCAAAACCGCCAGCGACCTCAACGGCGGCAGCGCGGTTCCGGGCGACGAGATCGAGTACACGATCACGATCAGCAACAGCGGCAATCAGGACGCGGGCAGCGTCACGCTCAACGATCCGATCCCGGCAAACACGACCTATGTTGCAGGCAGCACCACGCTCAACAGCAGTTCGGCTGCCGATGCCGGCGGCGCAATGCCCTATGCCAGCGGCGGGCTGGTCAACAGTCCGGGCGCGGCGGCTGGAGATGTCGAAGCTGGACAGTCGGCAGTCATCGTCTTCCGGGTGACCGTGAACGATCCGTTCCCGGCAGGCGTGAACACGATCAGCAATCAGGGGACGATCAGCGGCGTCGGATTCACGCCATTCCTGACGGATGATCCGGGCGTGGGCGGCGCTGACGACCCAACCGTGACGACGATCATCGCCGGGCTGACGTTCAGCAAGGACTTCCTGACCGATCCGATCCTGACCGGCGAGACGAGCACGCTCCAGTTCACGATCACCAACCCGGCGGGCAACCCGGCGCTGACCAACCTGTCCTTCACCGATGATCTGCCGCCGGGTCTCGTCTACGTGTCCCCGGTCACAACCCCACAGTGCGACGGCACAGTCACGCTGATCGATGCAGACAGCCTGACCTTTACCGGCGGCAGCCTGGGCGCTGGCGACAGCGCCTGCACGATCGAAGTCACCGTCGAGTCGAACGGCGCGGCGCTCGGCAGCCTGACGAACACGACCAGCCCACTCACAGCGGACGGCGGTATCACGGCTGCGCCTGCCACAGCAGTGATCTTCATCGGTGTACCGCCGACGGCGACGCCGCCGGGTGGCTCGAACGGGGTATTCAACTTCCCGACGCCACCGGCAACACCGCTGTGCGTGGATGAGAATTTCAATCCGAACAGTGTCATCCGCGCCAGCATACCGGATCGTCTGCGCACATCCGTCTTCTGCCGGCTGCTGGTGCAGAATGGCGAGTACGTTTCGTACCTGGGCTATTTCATCACCAACCCCGCGCAGATCGGCTTGCAATCGGTGCTGGACAGCAGCGTATTCCAGGCGGTCGATGTCTTCAGCCCGAACGGTCCGCAATCGTATCCTGAAGGCGCGCTGATCTGCCTGCGCGGAACGGGGACGCTGCTGTTCCTGAGCGCCAGCGAAGCCCCGCGTTCAGCGCGCCCTGTCGAAGGCTTCGCTGTGGATGATTTTGCAGGGTATACCTGCGTCATCCTCTATGAGCCGGGGACGCTGGTGCTGATCCCGTCATCGACCGGAGTGCAGCCGGCTGCTGCGCCACCTGCCGCCGCCGGGATCACCGAGCTGACGAACTGCATGATCACGACGCAGTACATCGCTCGCCTGCGCGCAGAGCCGAACACCAGCAGCGCGATTCTTGATCAGGTTCCGTACCAGCTCATGCTTCAGGCGACCGCATATACCAACGGCTGGTATCGTGTGATCTTCGGCAGCCAGCAGGGCTGGATCAGCGAGACGCTGCTCACGACCACAGGAAACTGCGGTTAAGGGCGCAATGCTCAAAGACAGGAACGGGGAAGTGTCGATAGCGACACTTCCCCGTTCTCATGTTACCCATTCTCGTGTTACAGGTAAGGAAAGCTGTTTTTCCGGCGGACAGCGTGGCTGGTCAGGAAGTCTTCTCTTGCGCCGCAACCCCGCCGATCAGGGATGGATCGCCGCTGTGCGTAACGATCGCACGGATGATGGCCAGATCGACTTTAGGCTGCCGATCATACGTCAGCAAGCCGTTGATCTCCTGCTCGACATCCGTAAGCTGCGTATAGCAGAACCCCTGCACCAGCGGCGACTCGTGCATGGGCGCAAAGACTGCCCGCAGCCCGCGCACGAATGTCTCGTCGTCTTCCGCCGAACTGTATCCCCAACCCTGCTGATCCGAGACGCGGTAGGCGATGCCGCCAAATTCGGTCACCAGCACCGGCTCACCGTTGTAGGCGACCCCCGGAGCCAGCAGCGCATGATTGCCCGGCGTCCACAACAGCGCCTGCTCGACCGTGCTGTAGCGCCCGCGCAGCACGGACTCTTCAGCCGTGTAATCGTGGATTGTGAGCAGGTCGGATCGGGCGTGTTCCCAGCCATCGTTGGAGATCACCAGCCGGGTCGGATCAAGCGCCTTCGTCAGATGATACAGCGCCAGCAGCCAGTCCGTCTGGCGAGGATCGTTCGGGATATCCGGCACACCCCAGCTCTCATTCAGCGGAACCCACGCCACGATACAGGGATGGTTGTAATCACGGGCGACGGCGGCCTGCCATTCGTCCGCTAGCTGACGCACAGACTGCCCGGTGAAAAGATAGCTGTTGGCCATCTCTCCCCACACCAGCAGCCCAAGACGATCGGCCCAGTACAGATAACGCGGATCTTCGACCTTCTGATGTTTGCGCGCCCCGTTGAAACCCATCGCTTTGGTGAGTTCGACATCGAGACGCAGCGCCTCGTCCGAGGGGAACGTCAGCAGCCCATCGGGATGATAGCCCTGATCGAGCACCATGCGCATGAAGTACGGCGCGCCATTCAGCATGACACGTCCTCCCTCAACGCTGATCCAGCGCATGCCGAAATAGCTCTCAACGCGGTCGATCTCGTGCCCGCCTGACACTATCCGCACCGTCAGATCATAGAGATGCGGCGTTTCCGGAGACCAGACATGAAGCTCATCAGCATCAAAAACGAAGCGCTGCTCGCCTGCCCCGTGCTGCCGCTGTGCGATCACCTGATCGCCGAAGCGAATTTCAGTTTCAAGCTCAACGCTGGATGCATCGCCTGCGACGAAGTATTCGATGGTGACCTGTCGATGATCGGGATCGGGCGTGATCTTCAGCCGTTCCAGCGAAACCTCTGCGACGGGTTCCATCCAAACAGTCTGCCAGATGCCCGTCGTGCGCGTATAGAAGATGCTGTCGGATTCCAGCTTCCAGTACTGCTTGCCGCGCGGCTGTGACAGATCGAGTGAGGTGTCCTCCACGCGCACGATCAGCGACTGTGCGCCATCCGTGCGCAGATAGCCTGTAATATCAGCAGAAAACGGCGTGTGTCCCCCCTCATGTTCGCAGACAAAGCGCCCGTTCAGCCAGACCTGCGCCCGATAATCAACTGCGCCGAAATGAAGCAGAATGCGCCTGCCTGCCCATGCCGCCGGCACATCAACATGCCGCTGATACCAGACCACGTCGTGAAAATCCGTCTCGTGAATGCCGCTGAGCTTCGTCTGAAAGGCGAATGGGACCGTGATCCGCCGCGCAAACTGGCTGCCATCGGTCTGTTCCCAGCCCTCGCGCAGCCCGACATTGGCATCATCGAAAGCGAACCGCCATTCTCCATTCAGATTCAACCATTCCCGCCGCACGAACTGCGGACGAGGATATTCGGGTCGTGGAAGAGTCATTTCATCCTCTCAATTCGCCTGCGGCGTGATCAGCAGCGCCAGATCGCGCAGGTCAGCCCAGTTGTCAAAGGCGGGCAGTTCCAGCCGAAGCTGCCCACCCGTCACAGTGACGCTGACGGTCTGCATCGGCGTGCCGGAATAGGTCTCCCAGAACTGCACGTTATAGTCTCCATCTTCGAAAGTGCGATTGATCATGAGCGTGCGCCCCTCAAACGAGGGCTGGCGGTCGCCACGGGTATCGAGCAGCAGCCAGACGATGGCAGTGCGTCCATCCGATGCGCCTGCGCGCAGGATATTGCGGTCATCGATCAGGATATTGCTGGTGATCGGCTGGCTGGGGAAATTCGCCCAGTCTACCTGTGAGGCGAAACGCGCCAGCCCCAGCAGATTGTCTCGCATTTCCGGCAGGATCCAGTGCGGCGTGGTGTAGGGCCAGCGCATGCCAGAACCTGCGCCTCCCGCCGCCAGATGCGCCCACGACATGTTGTGATGATATTCCGCGTCGAAGGCGGGATCGCCAATCCAACTGTCGATCGGGCCGCTCTCGGTATCCAGGTAGGGTCGGTTATCGTTGATCGCCTGGATCGACAGCACCACGCCGCCCGCCATCATCGGTCCCGCCCCGATCGGGTCAGTGGGGGCTTTGATATCGGGGCCGATGTAGAGATGGGTGTTGGCAAAATCCAGCAGCGGATGGTTGTAGATGATCCGCCCCAGCTCGCCATCCGGCACGGATGCCGCCGAGGACACTGTCAGCATACGCGAACGTCCCCAGGCAGCCGTTTCAGTCTCGCGGATGAAAACCGCCATCTCATCGATATAGGCGCGGATCTCGTCGGCTGTGGCGTCCCACCAGATATCGATCTCGTTCATGATGTCCCACGCCATGATGTTGGGCGAGCCGCCCCAGCGTTCCAGGATGAACCGCCAGCGTTCCTTGTGCGCATCGATGCATGGGCGCGAAGTCAGCCAGTCACGCCGGGTCTCGCAGGGGCCGCCCAGCGCCGCGTTATAAGGGTAGCGATACCAGTTTGCCGCCTGCCAGAACGTGTCGTAGGGCGTGAGCAGCAGATACAAACCGTGACGCTCTGCCAGGGCGATGAAATCGTCCCAGAAAGCGACCATCGCGGGCGAAAATGTGCCGACGGGATTCTCAAGATAGGTATGTGGAGCCTGCGAGTACTCGATCATGACGCGGCTGACATTGATGCCATGTTCGCGCAGATCGATGATGTAGTTTTCCGTCGCTTCCGGGGACAGGTTGTTGAGCAGCGTCACCAGACCCGGCCACGGCACGCCGTCGTTTTGCCCGATGACGATAAACCCCTGCCCGGCTTCATCGACGAAGTATCGACCGTTCGGCGAAACGGAGATATAGCCCTGATAGGTGGGCAGCGTGATTTCGGTTTGAGCCAAGCTCGACTCCTGTACAGAAAACAGCAGCACGATGGCTGCAAGGATCACGGCGATAAAGCCAGAACGCATGGCATTTACCCTTTAATGCCCGTGAGGGCAATACTTTCAACGAAATAGCGCTGGAAGATGAAGAACAGGATCACGATCGGCAGCAGCGCAACCGTTGAACCCGCCATGAGCGTCGTCCATTCCAGCGTGTATGCGCCTTGCAGGCTCGCCAGCGCCAGCGGAATGGTGAACGTCTCCGGCTTGCCGCCGCTGAGATAGATCAGCGGGCCGAGATAATCATTCCAGCGCGCGATGAAGCCGAGTACGAACAGCGTCGCGATGATCGGCTTTGCCAGCGGCAGCATGATCAACAGGTAAATCTGGAACATATTCGCGCCGTCGATCTTGCCCGCTTCTTCCAGTTCCTGCGGCAGGGTCGCGAAATACTGCCTGCTCAGAAAGACAGCAAACGCTGTGCCGAACATCACGGGCACGATCAGCGGAGCCAGCGTCCGCAGCCAGCCGAGTTCCTTGAACAGGATGAACGACGGAACCAGCGTAACCACGCCCGGAATCATCATCGTCGCCAGCAGCAGCCCGAAGAACTTGCCCCGCCCCGGAAAGCGCATCCGCGCAAAGGCAAACCCGGCTAACGTCCCCATGAAGACCTCGCCGATCGTGCTCGTCAGGGCGACGAACATCGAATTCACGAACGCCATCGGGATATTCGCCTGCGGCGTCGGCGTCAGCACGCGCTCGAAGTTGGCGAAGGTGAACGGATTCGGAATCCACTGCGGCGGCAGCACGAACAAACCCCGCTCTTCCTTGAAGGCTGTCGAGAGCATCCAGAAGAAAGGCAGCAGGATTGCCAGCGCGAAGGCGATCAGCAGGACGTATGACAGGATCCTGAATACGATCTGCCGCTGGCGGTGCTTTGCCGGGGTTCGTGTGCGCACTGTCGGGTGGGTAATTGTCGCAGTTTGCGCCATGACCATATCACTCCTGACTAGTCGTAGAACACCCAGCGGCGAGAGAGTGTGAAATTGATCACCGTCAGGATCATCGTGATGCCGCCCAGCAGCCAGGCCTGCGCCGCGGCATAGCCCATCTGCAAATCCCGGAAGGCATTCTGCCAGATGACCATCACGGTGGTCGTGGACGAGAAGTACGGCTGCCCCTGCGTCATGATCTGCGGCTCGACGAAGATCTGAAGCGCGCCGATCATCGAGGTGATGAACAGGAAGAACGTCGTGGGCGTCAAACCGGGCCACGTCACATAACGGAACTTCGCCCATGCGCCAGCCCCGTCGATCTCGGCAGCTTCGTAGAGCGTGCGCGAAATTCCCTGCAAACCTGCCAGGAAGATCACCATCTGATAGCCGAATCCGCGCCAGACGCCCATCAGGATCAGCGCCGGCTTGACCGTGTAGGCGTTCTGAAGCCAGTTGGTGCTGCCCAGTTCCGTCAGGCCGATCGAGCGCAGCCCAAAATTGAGCAGACCGTAGTCGGGATTGAGAATCCACAACCAGATCAGCGCCAGCGCCGCAATCGGCAGGATAGTCGGCAGATAGAAGATGGTTCGGAAGAAACGCGACCCGATGATGCGCTGATTAAGCGCGATGGCCACGATCAGCGCCACCGTCATACTGATCGGGATCGCCAGCAGCATGAAAGCAGTATTGAAAAGCGAAATCCATAGAATCGGATCGCGCGCGGCCAGCACATAGTTCTGCCCAAAGAGCGGCAGGTTATAGATGACTTCGTAGCCACCCGGCAGCGCCTGACTGGCAGGAACGGTGCGCGGCGCACACGTGATCGGTGTGCCGCGCGCGTCGGTCTGCCCGGCAAACTCACC
>SZPD01000162.1 GCA_030263515.1 Anaerolineae bacterium CFX9
CATCTGGCAGTGTGCCGACCAGCGGGATGCCGTCGGCGCTGAAACCCATGATGCCCGCCCAGCGGCGATCGACCTGCGCCTGCACATCCGGAAAGCGGGTGCGCAGGTAGTTGTCAAGATAGCGCTGCACCGGATCGCTGATGCGATCTTCAGTAGTGTCGTTCTCCAGCGCCTTGTAATCCTTGCGTCCGCCACCGATCAGAAGCCGCTGGTCGAACGTCATCCGGTAATACATGTAACCGTAATCACTGTAGCCACACCCGCGCATGACCGCTTCCGGCAGCGGCTCGGTGACGAGACACTGCGCCCGCGTTGGGATGACCTTGCCGACGAAATAGGGATGCAGCAGCGGCGAATAGGCATTGGTGCAAAGCAGCGCCTGCCGGGCATGGAAGATGTACTGCCGCGTGTGGACGACTGCCGTCTCGGCCACCTGTTCGACCTTGTAGCATTCGTTATCGCTGATCAGCTCCGCCCCGCTGACACGCAGCACCGCCTGCGCCAGCTCATACGGGTGGACCGCAGCGTCCCACGGCTGCTCGATGGCGGCGTGATAGCCGCGCCGCAGCGGGTCGCCCGCGTGATAGATCGCGTCGATGCCGTCCGCATTGAGCGCGCGCGCCGCCAGTTCAAGCTCTTTCGCCTCTTCAGGGGTTTCCGCCAGCAGGAACGATCCGCATTCTTCCATGCGGACTCCGCCGCCCTTCGCGGCAAATTCACGCCAGTAGGCGTGCGTTCTGACGGACAGATTCCAGAGTTCCCGGCTGACCGCTTCGCCGTAGCGTTCAATGGCACGGTGATAGTAGGTGTCCAGCCCGGTGATCATAAAGCCGGCGTTGCGGCTGCTTGCGCCGAGCGCTGCGCTGCGCATTTCGGTGATCGTCACATGACGGCCGGCCTGCGCTGCAAAGACCGCAGCCGCCAGCCCGACGATACCTGCACCGACGATCAGAAGATCCACTTCGCGTATAGGCTGCGTGCCGTCAGCCTGCCAGATTGAGACAGTCATGATGATCCTTTACCAGGTAATAAGAGGTATCATAACGCGATTTGCACCGTGGGCGAACAATGAGCGAAAAGATTTACTGTTTCGTAGATGAGACAGGACAGCACACACAAGGGAAGTCATTCATTGTAGGACTGGTGCTGTGTGACTCTGATGTTGAAGTTGCACGGGGAATCTTGCTGGAAATAGAGCGCATTACAGACAAAGGTATTCTGAAGTGGGCTAAAAGTAGACACACTGCTCGTATCGCTTATATTGAGAATATTTCCCAGCACAGCTATTTTGCGGGCAAGCTGTTCTTCAGATTCACGCAGTCCTCAAGAGAATACTTCAGACTCACTGCTGAAGCGATAGTTGCAGCAATCCAGCAGTATCGCCAATCTCATAAAGTGACGATTATTGTGGATGGACTGGAGAATAAAAGACGTAGAGAGCTTGTAAAGTTGGTGCGAGAGAGGGGGATTCGAGTAGATAAAGTCCGCGGGATAAAAGATGAATCAGACCCCATGATTCGGTTGGCAGATGCTTTATGCGGATTCCTGGCGGACTCGTACAGCGGTTGGGATAAATTAAGGAAAATCAGAGAGGAAATGATCGCCAGCGGCGTATTGTTTCAACTGACATAAAAAAACCCCCATGGAAGGGGGAACAACCTATTCCTTTCGGAAGACCCTCCATACGGTAGGTTTTCGGCTGCCGTTTGATAGTTAGTATATACTTTATATATACTCCCGGTCAACTCCCCCCCTCAGAAATGCCCGTATCTGTGCTGCTGCCTCATCAACGCTGATCCCGTCGCGCTCCCAGTCAAAATCCTGTGGCGTGCCTGCCGAAACCCCTCTCGTGGGCACTTCGACCGGCTTCCACAGGACGATCGCGTTATCCGTGTAGGGGGCATAGCGCACCGGATCGCTCGGTCCGAAGATCATCGCCGTTGGTGCGCCCGCCGCCGCTGCCAGATGCGTCAGCCCAGTATCATTGCCCAGATAGAGCGCCGCGCCCGCCGCCAGCGCGCCGATCTCTCCGAACGTGAGCCTGCCCGCCAGCGTGATGGGCGCGGATGTGCAGGCACGCTGTGTTGCTTCGAGCACCTCAGTATCACGCTTTGCGCCGATCAGGATGATCCGCGCGCCGAGCGTCTCTGCTGTTCGTTCAGCCAGCGCCGCCATCTGAGCCGGTGGATAGCGTTTGCTTGTCATGGTCATGCCCGGATTGCTGCCGCCCCCCGGATGCACCACGATGTAGGGCGGTTCGATTGCCTGTTCGCCCAGCATTTGGGCGACAGCGGCGCGGTCGGCATCGCGGATGGGAATATTGGCGCGGAAGCCTGCTGTCGGGATACCCAGCGCGGCGGCGACGCTCAGATAGATTTCGGCTTCGTGACGCCGCTCATCCGGGTTCAGCTGCACGCGGATCGTATAGCCAAAACCGCGCCTGCCGCTGTCCAGCCCGGCGCGCTCAGGGATGCCGGAGAGCAGCAGGCTGACGCTCATCAGCGGAGAGCGTTCCAGCGAAACCGCCAGATCGAAGTTCCCGGCACGCAGATCGCTGGCCAGCCGCGGCGGAGCCAAGATGCGCAGCCCGCCGAACGAGACATCGGCGGGAATTTCGATGATGCCGTCGAGGTGCGGGTGATGCTCGATGGCGGGTCTCGACCATGCGCCAACCGCCCAGGTGATCGATGCATCGGGGAAGCCGCTCCGCAGCGCCGAGAGGGTCGCCGTCCCCATGACGACATCGCCGATACAGCAGGGCAGGATCAGGACAATCCGTTTGGGGGGACGACTCAGCCGGGTGTTCATAACGGCTGATCATACCGCACGCGCCGAAGAAATGCGCCGGTGCGAAAATCTTGATTAGGAAAAACGGATAAATTGTGGGATTCTGTTGTAAGGATATAATACAGGCAGAAACGACCCTCGTTTGCAGAGAAGGATCGC
Source organism: Anaerolineae bacterium CFX9 (assembly GCA_030263515.1). Lineage (GTDB taxonomy): Bacteria > Chloroflexota > Anaerolineae > Aggregatilineales > Phototrophicaceae > Flexifilum. Next base: position 2,947 of record SZPD01000162.1, read on the forward strand.
GCCATGCGGAACGGTCGCGCACTCTGGTTCGCGTCTTGGATAGTCCCTGTGCTGATGTTCATCGGCGTGTTTGCGCTTCTGTCCGGTCTGGAGCCGATCAACGCTGCCCCGGCTGCACAGACGACGCCGGAAGCTGTCTTTGCGTTCGATGCGCGCGGCGATCTGGAGGTGCTGGCGGATGAAGCGCTGGGACCGGGCGTGCGTCCTTCGACGTGGATCGGCAATCTGGATGTCAACACCGCCTCATTCATCGCCGATCTGTGGTTCGATAATGAGCAGCTTGCGGATACGATCTTTGGCCCCGGTTTGCGCCCGCCAGACTGGATCGGCGCTTCCGTCGTCAATACCAGCGTGATCGCGCGCAACACCCGCCACGATCTCGAAATCTCAGCCGATCAGGTCTTCGGCATTGGCGTTCGCCCGCCCATCTGGCGCGGCGCGCCGGCGCTCGTCCGCTGCGACCGCACTACGCAGAATATCCTGTCGATCGTGGCGCGCTTCTACCGCATTCAGCCGCAAACGCCAGAATCAGCCCTCAATTACTGTGCCGCGCTGCGGGCAGAATTTGAGGATGAGCTGATCAACCTGATCTTCGGGACGCCGAATGCCAATGGCTTGCTGCGTGACCCGCTCGATGATCTTTCCGCCGTCCGCGGCGATCTGGAGCGTCTTGCCGATGAACTGCTGGGGCTGAACACCCGTCCGCTTGGCTGGGTGGGCAACCGTGACCGCAATTCGGCGACGCTGATCGGCGATATCTTCCTGGATATCAACATGCTCGCCAATGATCAGCTCGGCGATGGCGTGCGCCCCGACGGCTGGATCGGCGTGGTCACCAATTCCCCTGCCAACTCGGCGCTCAATCTGCGTCATGACCTGGAACTGCTGGCAACCCAGTTTTACCTGCTGGAGCGGCCGCGCGGCTGGCAGAGTACCAATCCGGTCGATCGCTGCGTTCCCGCGCTTCAGGCACTGGTCTTCGTGATCGAGCAGAACTACAGCGTCGGCTTCAGCGAGATCGACCCGACGGCACTCGATTACTGCGCCCGGCTCAATGAAGCAGCAAACAGCCTGGTGGAAAATCCGCCTGTGCTGGACATCATTGAAGAAGAGCAGCGCTACAACGCCTCATCGGAATACGCTTTCGCCTATCTCAACGTCGCCGCCACGCAGTATATGGGTATCATGCCGGGCGGCACACGTTTCCGCGCCGTTTATCGGAACTTTGGCGAGAGCAATATGATGTTCGTGACCGGCGCTGACTTTGCCCTTTACGTCGATCGCCGCTTCACCACGCTGGACGAAACCCTGTTCAACAGTCTGCCCACGCTGGAAGGTGTCAACCCGGTCACCTACTGCGATGCGGTATGGTGCAATGGGCCCGGCCCCACACCGACGCCGACGGGTTCCGGACCGCTGATCGCCATCCTGATCCAGACGACGCCTGTGGCGACGCCCGACCCGACCGTGCTGGAGACGACCAAGCAGCTCGTTTCGTGGAACTATGTCCGCGTGACGTATGTCTTCGATGATCTGAATACGCGCACGGCACAGGTGGCGCTGGAGGTCTGCGCACAGCCCGCGGAAGTCGCGACAGCCTGCGAACCGGTCATTTCGGTCTTCGACAGCGCCACGGGAGCCAACCGACCGGTGCTCTCGCAGTTCAACGGATTAAACGTGTACGAGTTCCGCTATGGCTACTCGACAAATCTGGTGATCGAAGGCTCGACGCGGTACGCCAATGATGTGTGGATCAGCGACCCAACCATTCGTTAAGGCGGCAGCGCGCTGAACCATTGATGATATTTAACCCTGACCCCTCTTCCACAATTCTGGGAGAGGGGTTATGCTATCGGTCTTCCCGGCTCATGCTTCCGGGGAAAGACCGTCAGAAGCAGAGGGGTCTCTCAGGATAGATTAATGCCCGGAACACCCAGTGAAGTCCTGCCCGATCATGCCAAAGAGCTTCAGCGCCTGCGCGGTGTGGCTGCCGATGTGCTCAACGGGCTGCGCCGCCAGTCCGATCTGCTGCGCCTGCGTGGGATCGCGCCGCCGCCCGCGCTGCTGGAGAACCTGATCCGGCTGGATGCCAGCCTTGATGTCATCGCCCAGACGCTGGCAGGGGATGATGCCGAGATCAGCCAGCTTCGCGCCCTGGCGAAAACCTATGCCCTGATCAATTCGTCGCTCGATGCTGATACGGTGCTGGGGCAGGCGATGGACGAGATCATCAGGCTGACGGGCGCAGAACGTGGCTTCATGCTGATGAACAACCCGGCGACCAATACCATCGAGTTTCGGATCGCCCGCGGGATGGATGCCGATGGCGCGACGGAAGAAGTCAGCCGCACGATCCTGCGCCAGGTGCTGGATACCGGCAAGCCGATCCTGACCGAGAACGCCACCAACGATCCCAACTTCTTCCGCAGTGAAACAGTGGCGCGCTATCACCTGCGTTCAGTGCTGTGTGTGCCGATGGTCTTCCGTGAGCGCATCGAAGGCGCGATCTACGTCGATAACCGCTTTCGGGATGGCGTGTTCACCGAGAAGGAACTCACCCTGCTGACGGCGTTTGCCAATCAGACGGCGGTGGCCGTCAACAATGCGCTGTTGTTCGAACAGGTGCAGGCGACCCTGCGCGAGATCACCCAGGCGCGTGACCTGATGGAAAATGTCTTTGAGTCGATCGACAGCGGTGTGATCACTGCCGATGCCACCGATCGGGTGACGACGTTCAACCATGCTGCCGGGCTGATCCTGTCCGTTCCGCCAGACCGGGCGATCGGGAAGCCGCTGCTGGAGGTGCTGCCGCGCATCCGTGATGATTTTGACGCTTATCTGCGCACCGTGCGCGAACGACGCCAGCGCGCGGCGCTGGAGGCTAAGCCGGAGATCAGCGGGCGCGGCACGGCGATCCTCAATCTGCGCCTCAGCCCGCTTCAGACGGCGTCTGATGAGAATGGGGAGCAGGCCCCCGGTGTGGCGATGGTGATCGAAGACCTGACCGAGCAGCGCGAACGCGAGGAAACGCTTGATCTGCTGCGGCGCTACCTGCCCCCCGGCATGCTGGAGAACATCCAGCAGATCGCCGATCTGGCGATGGGTGGCGAGCGGCGTGAAGTCACCTGCGTGTTTATGTATCCCTGCCAGTATGCCCAGTTCCCGGCGGATCTGCGCCCGCGTGAACGTATGCAGCTTCTGAATGTGTATCTTCAGGTGGCGACGGATATCATCCAGCAGGCGCAGGGCGTGATCGACAAGTATATGGGCAGCGAGATTATGATCCTGTTCAACACTCAGTTGAACCCACAGAGCGATCATGCCCTGCGCGCTGTCGAGATGGCGCTGGCGATGCGTTCTGCCTATCACGCGCTGTACGAACAGCTTGGCATCCGGCCGGAACCGGATCAGTACTGCATCGGGATTCATACCGGCGTGGCGACGATGGGCAACGTCGGCAGTCATCAGCGGCGCAATTTCACCGCGATCGGCGATACGATCAACCTGACCAAGCGCTTGCAGGAAGGCGCATCGCCGGGACAGATCATCCTCAGCGGCGAAACGCTGGATCACATTCAGGCACAGCCGGTGACCGAACGCACTGCCACATGGCGTTTCGTCGAACGCGGTGTGTTTGCCGTGCGCGGTCGGCAGCAAGAAACGCGAATCTATGAGGTTTTTGATCGATGAGCGCTGGCGATAATAACCCCCGGCGTACCAGCAGCACCGAGACGGCGCGCATCCGGGCGGTGCAGAACCAGATGAGCGTCACGCCGCAGGAACTGCTGCGCGGAACCTTGCAGCGCGTCGATGAGACCATCGAGCTTGCGCGTGAATATCAGGCGGGGCTGCGCGCCAAAGGGATGACGCTGCCTTCCGGGACGATGGAGTCGCTCCAGCGAATCAGCGAACGACTGAACGCGCTGCTCAGGGCGCTGGCGAGCACCAGCATCCAGCTAAGGCAGCTTCGCGCGCTGGCAGAGACGACTTCTGTGTTCAACAGCGATCTTGACGTGGACGGCGTCCTTGAGCAGGTGATGGATACCGTAGTCCAGCTTACCGGAGCTGAGCGCGGCTTCGTCCTGCTCAGCGATCCGGAAAGCGGCGAACTGGAGTTCCGCACGGCGCGCGGGATCGACCGCGAACAGCTCAACCGTGATGATTTCACCGTCAGCCGCACGATCATCAATGAAGTGCAGCAGACCGGCTTGCCCGTGCGCACCGAGAGCGCCCGCGACGATCCCCGCTACGGCAAGCATGAGAGTGTCGTCGGCTATCAACTGCGCAGTATTCTTGCAGTGCCGCTCAAGGTGCAGGATGAGCTGATCGGCGTGGTCTACTGCGATAACCGCGTGCTGAGCGGGCTGTTCCGCGATCATGAATTACAGCTTCTCGCCGCTTTTGCCGATCAGGCGGCTGTTGCCATCCAGAATGCCCGTCTGTTCAGCGCGGCGCGCGCCCAGCTTGCCGCCATCACCGCCATGCGCGATCTCATGGACAGCGTGTTTGCTTCGATCGCCAGTGGGCTGATCGCGCTGGATGAAAACGGCGTGATCACCATCTTTAACGCCGCGGCAGAAACGATCACCGGCTTCCGCGCTGCTCAGGCGCTGGGAGAGCCGGTCGAGAATGTGCTTCCGGGCTTTGAACGGCAGTTTGCTGCGCCGCTGCGTTCTGCGCGCGCCGGGCAGAGCGCCGAGCTGGAGACCGAGATCGCGCTTCCAGAACTGGGCATGCGCATCTGGCGGGTGCATATCAGTCCGCTGCGGGATACCGACCTGGCAGACAAGACCGATCTGCGCGGCGCGGGTGTCGCGATCCTGCTGGAAGACCTGACCGAGGAACGCGAACGCGAGGCGCAGCTTGCCCATGTGCGCCCGTACCTGCCGCCGGCGCTGGTCGAGAACATCCGCAGCGAGGACCTGGCAGCGCTGGGCGGCGTTGAGCGCGAGATCACCTGCCTGTTCGCCGATGTGCGCGGCTTCACCAGCTTCAGCGAGCGGCTGGAACCGGAGGATCTGCTCCAGATCATCAACCAGTATCTGAGCGTCGCCAGCGACTCGATCAACCTGTTTGAAGGGGTGGTGGACAAATATATCGGCGATGCGGTGACAGGCTTGTTCAATACGCAGTTGAATCCCCAGGCTGATCACGCACTGCGGGCGGTGCGCGCCGCGCTCAGCCTGCGCTACGATATCGCCGCGCTGCACGAAGTCCTGCCAGAAGCGCAGCGCCTGCTGTTCGGCATCGGCATTCATACCGGGCTGGCAGTGCTGGGCAACGTGGGCAGCAAGGAACGCCGCGAGTTCGCCGCGATTGGCGACGCGGTTGATTTTGCCCGGCTGCTTCAGGAAAATGCGCACCGGGGCGAGATCCTGCTCAGCGCCGAAACCTATGCGCTCGTTCAGGACTATCTGGAATGTGAGCCAATCGAGCCGCGCAAGACAAAGGGGCGGGCTGATTTCACGGTCGCTTACAAAGTCGTGCGCCTCAGGCGGCGCGAACGCTGACGACCGGGGTCATGGCACGATGCTGTCAGCGAAGGCGTCGGTCATGCGATCATCGATCCGCATCAGGCTTTGCGTCGCCGAGTTGACGAACATCCACAGCGTGTAGGCCCGTGCCAGAAGCGTGCCATCCGCCCGTTCAATGCGGTAATGGCGGACGATGGTGGTGCGCCGCCGCTCGGCAAGAAAGGTGGTCACGCGCAGATCATCGCCGAGCAGGGCGGGCTGCACGTATTCGGTGCGGATGCGCCGCGCCATGATGGCGATGTGTTCCCGCGCCATACGTTCCATCGACCAGCCGACAGCCGCAGCCGCCTGTATCCCGCATTCCTCAAAGTAGTTGAAATAGGTTGCGTTGTTGACGTGCCCCGCCGCGTCGATATCGCGCCACTCGACGCGCCTCGCCATCGTGAACGCGCCGGGCGGGTCTGGCGGCACATCAGGAAATCGTTCACGCGGGGATGGTGTGCCTTCATCGAGCGTGCTGTACGGGCGGAACGCCTCGACCATCTCCGGCGGAACGAGCAGCGGGCGCTGGGTCTCTCGCTCAAGATAGACCCAATCAGTCGTGGCGCGGGCGGCGAGCGCGCTGTCGCTCACGCGGCGAAGTTCATACTGCCGCAGCGAGCGCACCCGCCGAAAATCGGCGATCCATGTGCTGACCTCGACCTCATCGCCGTATCGGAGCGGGTTGAGATATTCGATGTCTGTGCCGTGTACCAGCCACATCGTCCCCATCGCATTGTAGCGCGCCTCGTCATAACCGACCGCCGCCGAAGCGTCGAACGCCGCTTCCTGCATATAACGCACGTAATTGGCGTTGTTCACGTGACCATACCGATCACATTCGTAGTGACGCACGCGGAACACGCGCCTG
>SZPD01000163.1 GCA_030263515.1 Anaerolineae bacterium CFX9
GGAGTCGATCTGCCGCTTCGCCCGATTCGGTGTCAGGAAAATTACTTCACGGCGGCGGATCCGGTTCACTTTGGCGCGGGCAGGATGCCGATCTTCATTGCACATGTGCCGGGTTATCCCTTCCTGCCATACGGGCTGCCGAGCGTCAATGGGTCTGGCTTCAAGATCGGGCTGCATGGCGGGCCGGATATCGATCCTGTTCAGCCGGATCGCACGCCAGACGCGGAGACCGGCGAACACGTGCGGCGGTTCGCTGCCCGTCATCTGCCCACGGCGGACAGCTCACTGATCGAGTCTCGCGTCTGTCTGTATACCATGACGCCGGATGAGCATTTCATCATCGATCGCCATCGGGAAAGCCCGCATGTCGTCATTGCGGCGTGCTGTTCTGGCCATGGTTTCAAGTTCAGCACGTCGCTGGGGCGGATGCTGGTGGATATTGCCATGACGGACGAGACTTCGCATGATGTGAGCATGTTCTCGCTTGCCCGTTTTCCGGCAGCCCACCCGTAAGGAACTCTGAATGACGGATATCCGCTCGTTTTACATGCTCGATCCTTCTGTCACCTTTCTGAATCATGGCTCTTTCGGCGCGTGCCCCATCCCGGTATTTGAGGAATATCAGCGCTGGCAGCGTGAACTGGAGCGCCAGCCGGTGGAATTTCTGGGGCGTCGCATCGGCGGTCTGATCGATGAAGCCAAAGTGTCTGTCGGCCAATTTCTGAACATCGATCCACAGGATTTCGTGTTTATGCCGAATGCGACTTCCGGGGTCAATGTGATCGCCAAGTCGATCCCGCTTCAGCCGGGCGACGAAGTGCTGACGACCAGTCATGAGTATGGGGCGTGCATTTTTGCCTGGCAGTTTGAACTCGGTATCAAGGGCGCGCGGCTCGTCGAGCAGCATATCCCTGTGCCGGTCACGACGGCTGAGGATTTCGTGGATCTGCTCTGGCAGGGGGTCACACCGCGCACAAAGGTGATCTATCTCAGCCACATCACGGCTCCGACCGGGCTGATCCTGCCTGTGGAAGCGGTCATCCGGCGAGCGCGTGAGCAGGGGATCCTGGTTGCCATCGACGGCGCGCATGCTCCGGGCCAGATCCCGCTTGATCTGAATGCCATCGACCCGGATTTCTACACAGGAAACCTGCATAAATGGGCTTCCGCGCCGAAAGGCACAGCCATCCTGTATGTCAAACGCGAACATCATGACTGGATGCGTCCGCTGTATGTGAGCTGGGGCGGCTATCAGGGTGGAACGTTCGCCCAGCGCGTTCTTGTTCAGGCGACGCATGATCCGGCGGGCTGCCTCACAGCTCCAGCCGGGATCGCCTTTCAGCAGGCGCACCGCTGGGATGAACGCAGACCGGGCTGCCATCAACTGGCGCGGGAAGCGCGCGCTATTCTGGCAGATGTGACAGGCGAAGTGCCGCTTTCGCCGGATACATGGTATATGCAGCTTGCAGGTTCGCTGCTGCCGGAAGGCACGGATCCGATTGCGCTCAAGCAGCGGCTCTACGATGACTTTCGCGTTGAAATCCCGATCTTTCCGTGGAACGGGCGCTTCATCATCCGGGCATCGCTTCAGGTCTATAACACAGCCGATGATCTGGCGGCGCTGAAGGAAGCCCTGATGGCGACACTGCCCAAGGTGATAGCGGCAGTTTAGCCGAACACGATCACTCCGCGGGCGACTTTGCCTGTCAGCATGGCGGCATAGGCCTCGTTGATCTGCTCAAGGGAATAGCGCTGCGTGATCAGGCGGTTGAGCGGCAGTTTCCCTGCCACGAACAGATCGAGCATCAGCGGGAAGTCACGCGGCGGATTGACCGAACCGTAATAACTTCCTTTGACAACCTTCTCGGTGCGCGTGATGACCGCGCCGGGAAGGTTGGTCGCTGATCCCATCGGAGACAAGCCGACCAGGATGATCTGCCCGCCCGGACGTGCGCAGTCCAGCGCCAGTTCCTGAAGCTGGGGCAGCCCGACCGCTTCAAAGACATGATCTGCGCCTCTCCCCCCGGTCAGTTCGCGGATATGGGCGGCGGTGCGCTCATCGCTGGCGACCGTGTGAGTTGCGCCAAAGTCCTTGGCCAGCGCCAGTTTTTCCGGGCTGCTGTCTGCTGCGATGATCGGCCATGCGCCGGCCAGCGCTGCGCCGAGCAGAATGTTCAGCCCCACACCTCCACATCCGATGACAGCGACACTTTCAGCAGGGCAAACGGCGGCGGTATACAGAACGCTGCCGACACCAGTTGCAACGGCACACCCGACCAGCGCAGCGATTTCCAAAGGTACATCGGGCCGAATTTTGACGCATGCCTGTTCCGGGGCGACGATCTGTTCAGCGTGGGTTGCCAGCCCACAGTAATGATAGACATTCTCGCCGTTCAGGGTGTGCAGGCGCGGCGTTCCATCCAGCATGACGCCATCCCAGATCGGCGCAGTGAACGTGTCACACAGGTTCGGCTTGCCATGCTGACAGTAGAAACAGTCACCGCAGGCGGGAGTCCAGCTCAGGCAGACGTGATCGCCCGGCTTGAGGTGGTTCACCCCGGCTCCCACTTCCTCGACGATTCCGGCTCCCTCATGCCCTGCCACGCAGGGCATCGGATGGCGCGTCGTCCCCGTCACCAGATGCCAGTCGCTGTGGCAGACGCCGCTGGCTGCGATCCGTACCCGCACTTCTCCCGTTCCGGGCGGTTCGAGATCGAGAGTGGTGACTTCAAACGGCAGATTTGCGCCGCGCAGAAGCGCTGCCTTGATGTGCATGGCAAATTCCTTCGGGATGTGTAAATGAGCAGAGCACGACGATTATGCCGCGCTCTGCCCCTGTGAGCGAAAAACGAGAGACTACTCGCTGAGTACAAAGACTGCGGTCGTCAGCGGCGGAATGGTGAATGTGCCAGTCGATGCATCATACAGCGATCCCTGTACAACGCTGTCCACGCCGTTCGCCTGTACCGGATGCAGCGCGAACTCCGTCCCTTCCAGCGCAGGCTCGGTGATATTCACGGTGTCGGGCGAGGCGTTGATCAGGACGACGATCTGCTGGTACGCCGGGTCGAGATCTTCGCCCACTGTATCCGAGAGGTGCATGACGATCACGCCGGGGACAGACACCTCGCCGACCTGTGTGAACGTGACGCGCTCGAAGATGTCCTCAGCGGTGCGCAGACGAAAGAGCGGCGACGAGAACCGGATTTCCAGAAATTCACGCAGCACGGCGCTGGCGAACAGCCGATCTGCCTGAGTGGGGGCAAGGGCCGGGTTTCCCAGCAGGGGGCGCATGATGTCGTAATTATCCCGGTTATCCCCTGCTGGCGGCAGCCCGATCCCCCAGTTGCCTGTTTCGCCCGTCCAGTCAATTGCGTTGAACCAGTCGCCGCTGTTATAGCTGTTGCGATCCATCGACTTGGAGCGCAGCAGATCATCACCGGCATGAATGAACGGCACTCCCTGCGAGAGCAGGACGATGCTGTACGCCAGGTTGTGCATCCGCACGCGCTCGGCAATGCTGGCAGACAGCGGCGCTTTCATCTGGATGGCGTCGAAGATCGTCTCGTTGTCGTGGGCGCTGACGTAGGTGATGGTCTCCTGAGGATCTAGCGCGTAGCCGGCAGGCGCGCCGTTGTAGGAAATATCGGCCCCTGTCACCTGTTCCCCGTCATTGCGTACGATCGGGTAATCGCGCAGATTGCCAGCCAGTCCGAGCCGCGTCATATCCTGGAAATGCAGCAGCAGTTGAAGCTGCTCCGCTTCACTGCGCGTTTCGACCTCGTTAGGGTAGGTATACAGCCCGTTACTGAAACCCTGTTCCTGCCAGCCGCCGAACGGGCTGCCGCCGCGGACAGCATCGCGCAGGCGATCAGTGAACGTGCCGATGCCCGTGCCGCCGATATTCAACTGAGTGGCGTTGACCCCACGGGCATTATTGGCCACTTCGCCAAAGTTCCAGCCTTCGCCGTAGATGTAGACCCGGCTTCCGTCCACGCCATCATCCTCCAGCGTGAGCGCATCCAGCCGTTCGCGCAGGTTGATCATGTTGGACAGCATGTGATGCCCCATCAGATCAAAGCGGAAGCCGTCAATTCCGTACTGCGTCACCCATGTGACCGCCGAGTCGATCATCAGCTTTTCCATCATCAGATGCTCGGTTGCGGTGTTCTGGCAGCAGGTGCTGGTCTCGATTCGCCCGTCCAGCGACAGCCGGTGATAGTAACCCGGCACGATGCGGTCGAGCACCGATCGCTGACTCTGACCCGCCTCGCTGGTGTGGTTATAGACCACGTCCATCACCACATGCAGCCCCGCTTCATGGAGCGACTGTACCATCTGGCGGAATTCTTCGATGCGGGTCAGCCCTTCGGGATCAGTGCTGTAGCTGCCTTCTGGCGCTGTGTAGTGATACGGATCATAGCCCCAGTTGAAGCCGTCCAGGTCGCGCAGCGGCTCCAGGATCGCCTGCTGCTCATCGCTGTCTGGTGGCAGCGCGGCCAGCGCTTCCCGATCCGCTTCCTGGCGTTCGCCGGCGATCTCGTTGATGGTGGCGATATCGAACGTGGGCAGCAGGTGAACGTGCGTCAGCCCGGCTTCTGCCAGCGCGCGCAGATGGCGCATCCCGTTCGACTCCGGATGTGTGAACGCCATATAGGTTCCCCGATGCTCTGCGGGAACGCTTTCGTCGATGATGCTGAAGTCACGGATGTGCAGCTCGTAGAGCACGATATCTTCCGGCGCGGTAACGGAGGGGCGGCTGTGTTCGCGCCAGCCCTCCGGGATGCCGTCGATGCTCAGATTGACGATCTGGCTGCGGGTGCTGTTGGCTGCCAGGCTGAGCGAATACGGATCGGTGACGATGTTGCGTTCAACTGACCGGGTGGAGGGTACGTAAACCTCGACTTCATACAGATAGTAAGCATGGTTCCAGTCCGCTGTCCCCGTGATCTCCCATGTGCCGTGCGCGCCTGCCGTCATCGGCAGCACGTCGAGCGCGGCGCTCGAATCCTCCGCGTCGAAAAGATGAAGGCTGACCGAGCGGGCAGTTGGGGCCCACACACGCAGGGTAGGGATATCCCCATCCCACACCACACCGAGATCGCCATCGTAGAAGTACAGATCATCCAGCACACCCGCGATCTGCACACCGGTCGCATCCTGCAAAACCTCGCCATCCGGCGTGTTATACGTGGCGGACAGGGCGAGCTGTCCTTTCAGGATTTCGGGGACGCGCGGCAGGTCTGTCTCGGCGATGCGGAGCGCAAAGTACTCGCGTTGGAGATGGGGAAAACGCGCGACAATCGCATCTGTCATCCCACGTCGATCGTAGGTCAGCGGGATGAAATCGCCACCCGTGATGCCTTGATCGCCGAGATCGAGTGAGCCGTCCGCGCTGAAGTGCAGCCGGTAATTTGCGCCGGGAATGCGCCCGATATTCCAGAGGATGGTATCTTCTGTGACCCACTGCGCGATTGATGTGAACAGATTGCCCACGGCAGGCCCTGCTTCTCCTCCGACCACGATCGTCATGATGAACGTACTCGAATCCCAGCTAAATTCCACCAGTTGATTGTCTTCATTAACGAAGAAGGGGATATTGGCTCCATCGCGCGCGCCGTTGAGACCCCAGTTGAGCGACCAGCTTTCGTTTGCCGCTACCTTGGCTTCGTAAGCGCCGGCCGGCAGTTGATCGGTCTGGAAGGTGTAGATGCCGTCGCCGTCCGGGTCCTGCAGCAGGGATCGCAGGCAGGACGGCTGCCACTCGCCACAGCCGATCTCATCCTGATAATTGCCCGGCACGTTGACGATGTACGAATTGATGTTATCCGTGACCCAGTGGGTTGCGGTGCTGTAGATGAACCGAACATCGGCATCCTGTTCGAGCACCAGAGGAATATTGGGACCGTTTTGCTGCGCGTTGGCTCCGTAATTGAGATCCCAGGAACCATTCAGCGCTGCCTTGTACTCATAACTTCCGGCTGGCAGCCTGAAAACTGCTGACCATAGATCATCCTCGGCGTCGTAAGTCAGGGCGGTAGCTTCGCAGTCCGGCTGCCAGTCGCCGGGGCAACCGAGAACGCTCTGGATCGTGCCTGCGATGACCACAAGGCTTGGCTGCTCGGTGTTTTGGGCGAGGCTCGGCGCGAGCGCCAGCGTCAGCAGCGCGAACAGCGCAGCAAGGACAAGGCTCGGTTTCTTCTCCATGGGGTAATCCTGAAAAACCCTGTGAACGAGGGACATAAATTTTGTAAAGATGATATAGCTCATGGGCAGGATGTCAACCATCCCCGTGTGTGGCTGTCAGAAGCGAGGCTGGTTTAGGGCAAACTCGGCGGACTCTCGCTACAATCGGGGCATATTTTCAGAGTGCCTTATTATTATGGAGACAAGCCAACATGAGTACCTATGCACTGCCAAAACTGAGCGAACCGCCCCCCATTCAGCAGGGGGAAGCTGTTCTGGTTGCCAGCGGCGATCTGCGCCTGAGCGCCAATCAGGTTTGCTGGGCGGCGCAGCACGAGATGGAACAGAAGGTCATCGCCGCGTTTGCCCGTGAGGGCATCACCGTCAGGCGAGGGCATCCATACAACCCTGATCAGAAGCACGGCTTCATCGACAGCCAGCGGATGGGGATGAATGTCTTCAGGGATATCGACCCCAATGCGCCGCTGATCGTTGCGGAAGCCGTCTGGCAGTATAGTCATCATGTGCTCGCCGGGCTGCGCAGTCACCGGGGACCGATTCTGACGGTTGCCAACTGGTCAGGACAGTGGCCCGGTCTGGTCGGTATGCTCAACCTGAACGGCTCGCTGACCAAGGCGGGTGTCTCCTACAGCACGATCTGGAGCCTGGATTTTACCGACGAGTTCTTCCTCAACGGGATTCGTCAGTGGATCCGCGAGGGCAGAATTACGCACGACGCCAGCCACGTTCGCCCGCTGTCCTCCGCTTCGCTCCCCGCTGCCGAAGCTGAGCTTGGGCGCGCACTGGCGGAGCAGCTACGCCGCGAAAAGGCCATCCTCGGCGTGTTCGATGAAGGCTGCATGGGCATGTACAACGCCATCATCGATGATGAGATGCTTAACCCGGCAGGCATTTACAAGGAACGGCTCAGCCAGTCGGCACTGGTGGCGGGGATGCGTCTGGTCAGCGATGCAGAGGCGCAGGCTGTCCGTGACTGGCTGGATGCCCGTGGGATGAAATTTGTGACCGGGACGAACCCGGAAACTGACCTGACCGATGCGCAGATTCTCGAACAGTGCAAGATGTATATTGCCTGTGTGCGGATTGCGCACGATTTCGGCTGTGATGCCGTGGGTATCCAGTATCAGCAGGGGCTGAAGGATATGGCTCCGGCCTCCGATCTTGTGGAGGGTCTGCTCAACAATGTCGAGCGTCCCCCGGTCTACCATGCAGAGACAGGCGAGGAACTGTATGCGGGGCAGGCGCTGCCGCATTTCAATGAGGTTGACGAGTGCGCCGGGGTGGATGCGCTGGTCACCAACCGCATCTGGCGGGCGATGGGCTTTGACCCGGCGACGACGCTCCACGATCTGCGCTGGGGAGAGCATTACACCGGTCACGGCGTGGATGATTACGTGTGGGTGTTCCTGATCAGCGGGGCAGCGCCCGCCTCACATTTCATCGGCGGGTATGCCGGCGCGAGCAGTGAGCGGCAGCCTGCGATGTACTTCCGTCTGGGCGGCGGCACGCTCAAGGGGATCAGCAAACCGGGCGAAATCGTGTGGAGCCGTGTTTACGTGATGGACGGCGGGCTGCATGTCGATCTGGGGCGCGCTTCTGTTGTCGAACTGCCGCGTGAGGAAACCGAACGCCGCTGGCAGCTAACGACGCCGCAGTGGCCGATCATGCACGCCGTTCTGCACGGCGTCACGCGCGATCAGATGATGGGCCGGCATAAGGCGAATCATATCAACGTCGTCTATGCGCCAACGGCGGATCAGGCGAACCGCGCGCTGGCCGCCAAAGCGGCTATGTTTGAGGCGATGGGCATTGAGGTGCATCTGTGCGGGGATATCCCGCTGTAGAGGGGCGGCACAGCCCGTTCAGGAAAGAAAACAGCCGCGCTCTCGATTGATTGAGCGCGGCTGTTCTGTCACATGGAGCTGCGTTTTAGTTGTGATTGCTGGTGCGCACCGGGATCATCCGTGGCTGCGCTTCCGGGGTCTTCGGGATGTTCAGCGTGAGCACGCCATTCTCGAAGATCGCTTCGATGTTATCGGCATCAACCGGCTGCGGCAGGCGCAGGGCACGGCTGAACTTGCCATTGACGCGCTCACTGACCAGGGTGCGGACGTTTTCACCCTGGGGGGTGAACGCGGCGACTTCGCCGGTGATCGTCAGTACGCCGTCATGAACGCTGACATGGATATTTGACGCATCAGCGCCGGGCAGGGCGGCAGCCACCACGTAGCCGTTATCCGTTTCGAAAACATCGAGCGGCATTTGCAGCGTCTGCTGCGTGCGGCTCCACGTCTGGAAAGTGTCGTTGAAGAGACGATCCATCGTATTCTGCATCAGCGCCATTTCACGAACGGGATTCCAGCGAACAATACGAGCCATAGCACACATCCTCCTGAAAGACAGACGGTTTACAATCTGTTGATTACCTGAAACGCCCTGAGCATACGAGACGAATATCAGAATTCTGTAGACGGTCTGTAAGAGGAATATCGACAGTCTGTAATAGATTCATATACGGCAGCAGCGAGGGGAAAAACGGCTGAAAAAATAAATCACCCCGGCGGCTGCCGGGGCGATCCGTTATGAGATGAAAGTGGGTTTTTAGCGGTCGTAGAGTTTGGTGAGTTCGGCAAGCCGCTCACGGGATGGGTGATCGAAGTCTGCTGGCAGGGCGCGATAGCCCCAGTTGCCGCTTTCCCGGCCAGGCAGATTCATCCGCGATTCAGCGCCAAGCCCCAGCAAATCCTGAAACAGGATGACGCACGTGTTGGCGACGGAGGCTTCCGCCATCCGGATCATTTCCCAATGGATCTCGCCGATGTCACGACCGAGATAGCGCCGCAGGAAGTCGCGGATGGTGTCGTTGACCTCATTGGGATCATTCCACCAGCCGACGGTGGTGTTGTTGTCGTGTGTGCCGGTATAGACGACGCTGTTGGGGACGTGATGATGGGGAAGGAAACTGTTGGCTCCATCTGCCGATCCCCACGCGAACTGAAGGACTTTCATCCCCGGCAGGTTCAGCCCATCGCGCAGCGCCTCAACTTCCGGCGTGATCACGCCGAGATCTTC